>JANNCZ010000364.1:0-1982 GCA_031387185.1 Burkholderiales bacterium | reverse complement strand
ACGCGGGGTTTGGTTTCGTTGTTCATTGTTTGCGACTTTCGTATGGAACATTCTCAAAGGCCGTGCGTCAGGCATCAAGCAGATTTTCGATGCCCTGCGCGGTCTGACGACCCCGCCCGAGCCGCCCAGGCGGCCGATCGGATTCATTACTCATGAAGACAAAGCCAAGAAAGCCAGGGGCGCGCGCGCCGGCGGAAAACGCTGACCTTGCCTGCGGGAGAGTCCGGCGGTCTGAGATCACAAATTGTGATTTCAGACCCGAAGGATGCGCGTGAACATAGAGCCTGGACCAGCTCTCGCATCTCCGTTCGGCCACTATGCTGCCAGATCGCTTAACGCCTGATCAAGCACCTTGGCCGGGATGCCGCGTTTTCTGAGCGCTTGCACCAGACGCTGCTCCGGCGCAAACAGAAACTTCGCCTCGTCGCGGCGCAGGCCTTCGCTGATATAGGATTTCAGCAACGCCTGATAGCCGCTGTGCCCGGTCTTGGGCGCGATCTCCTTGAGGCTATCGACGACATCAACGGGGATGCGCAGGGTGATCGAGGTCATGGGCCGGTCTTTGACCATGCGTTGCTTGATGCGCTCAGGAATCATGATGTTTGGTTTCCTCGCGGGTGGCCTTGCGGGCGGAGATGACACGGATGAATTCGTCTTCGATTTCAATGTGTACGACGGTGAGCAAACGCCCTTTCGTATCCCTGCCGATTGCAGCATCGCGCGTCTCTTCGTTGCGCGATGCATTGATCAATCGGAAAAAGGGATCGAAGAATACTTCGGCAGCTTCTTCAAACGAGATGCCGTGTTTATCCCGGTTGCGTGATGCTTTGGCATGATTCCACACAAACGCCAAGCCGTTGAGTTCGAAGCGGATGTCCACGATGCTGACTATGCGCTTATGTATTGCATTTGTCAATACATGACAATTGCGGACACGCTCGTTGAACCTACTTCAGGCTGAAGCGCTTTTCTCATAAACACCCGGCGAAAGCCGTCCTCCTCGCGCCGTTCGATCTCAACGTAACCCACGCGCGCGTAGAGAGCGATGTTCTCGGCCATCTTCTCGTGGGTGTAGAGATAGAGCGATGTGTAGCCGCGTTCGCGCGCTTCGTGCTCGGCGTGGACGAGAAGTGCCTTGCCGACGCCCTGACCCCTGCGCGAGGGCAAGACCGCCACGTTGTCGAGGAGAAATCCCTCGGGCGTTTCGCGGAGCACCAGCACGCCCGCGATCTCTCCGTCTTGTTCGGTGACGACGACGTGGTCAGTTTGGATGACCGCCGCGTAGTCTTGCAGCATGGGCGCAGGTTTTTGTCCGATGCGCGGAACCCAATCTGCGTACGCCGTGGCGACGCACTTGGAGACTGCGGCTGTGTCTTCGGGCTGCGCGAGACGGACGCGCATTGCGGTTTCGCTCAGGTTCAACGTAAAGTTGTGCGGCGCGCGCAGCGAGTCCAAACGAACCTGGGGTTGGAGCCCTGGACGGCCGGGCGGCGTGACTTGTTAGAGCGCATTTTCACGGAACTGCACAACATTGCCCTCGGGATCGTGACCATCGCAGGCGCGAAACCCCCGGGCTACAAACTCTTTCTTCTGAGGATTGAGCTCTCCGCCCAAGAGAGGCGCCTTCAGCCGGGCCTGGGCAATGCTGCCGACCGGAAAAACCAGCTTGACGGCAGTATTCCCGCGCCGCTTGGGCGGCGAAGTGATCTCTATGGATTTCGCGATTTGCCTGGGTATGCCATGGATGACGAGTTGCTGCCTCGACGATTCGAGCACGATCACGCCCTCGCCGGAATGGGTGACGTCCATATCAAGAAGCTCTTGGTAGAACTTGGCAACGCGAGAAATGTCCTTGGCAAAAAGGACAGCCCCTGGTTTCGGATGGCTCGGCATGCGCTTCAACGCCTCACGCTTCCGGATACACGGTGTAGCGAACAAAGTCGCTATGCGGCGTGAACTTGTCATACAGGCCGCGGGCGCGG
>JANNCZ010000361.1:0-13209 GCA_031387185.1 Burkholderiales bacterium | reverse complement strand
GAGGCGGGCTTCGAAGGCCGCGTCAAGCCAGAGATCAGTGCGGACAACGTTTTTTACTTGAGTCATGAGAAGTAATGGCCCGAGAAGTCAGTGGGTAGGGAGGCCGGTTCAGACGAGACGTGCTGCTGCACGCAAGCCGAGCAAATAACTGTCCACACCAAAGCCCGCGATTTGTCCCTTGGCAATCGGCGCAATCACCGAGTGATGGCGGAACTCCTCGCGCGCGTGGATGTTGGACATGTGCACTTCGATGATGGGTACCGAAAGGATCGCGAGCGCATCGCGCATCGCATGGCTGTAGTGCGTCCACGCGCCAGCGTTGATCACCACAACCGCCGTGCCATCGCCGTGCGCCGCGTGAATGCGCTCGCAGAGCGCGCCTTCAAAGTTGGTCTGAAAGCAGGTGACCGAGACACCGAGTTCTTTGCCAAGCTGCTTGATCTGCGTGTCGATCTGCGCCAGCGTGATGGTGCCGTATTGTTTGGGGTCACGCTTGCCGAACATGTTGAGATTGACGCCGTGCAGTACCAGGATTTTTTTCATGGTCAGGGTTTCCGTAGAAGGAGTGCGATGTCAGGGCAGCGGCCGCAGTGAGGCGCCTGCAGCGCGAGGCTTTGGGCGATTTTCGCTCAATGCGGACTGGAATGCTGCAGTGCCCGAATTGACTACGCCGCTGGCGCAACGGCCTTGCCCTGCGCCGCTGCTTCGAGCAGCGCTCGCGTGGCCGCCAGGGTCTTGAGGCCATCGACACCGGAGCATAGCGGTACTTCGCGGCCCTCTACCACGGCGACCACGGCGCGCAGATGCCGCAGTTGCTCGGTGTACGGGTCGGCGTGATGGACGAACGTGCGTTCCATGCTCAGGGGCTCATGCCAGCCCCGAGCACCGCGATAGCGCCAGATTTCTAGGCGCGGCAGCGTGAGCGCACCCTCCGTGCCGGTGAGGTAATGACTGTCAATTTCCTGGCGCGGATAGTGGGCGGCTTCTCCTGCGGCGAGATCCCAGTTCCATGGCGCAGCAGCCGTGTCGCTAAGCGTCACCGTGCCGAGCGCGCCATTGGCAAATTGCAGCAGCACGGCCGCGGTATCTTCGACCGCAAATCCACGTACGTTGTTCGAGGTGATGGCTTGCACGCGCGAGATGTCGCCAAGCAAATGGCGCAGCAGGTCGATGTCGTGAATCAGGTTGATCATCACCGGGCCGCCGCCGGGTTCGCGCCGCCACGCCAGGTCGTAATAGCTGTCAGGCTTGAGCCAGGTGGCCATTGCATTGGCGGTGACGGGGCGGCCGAGCACGCCGTCCGCCACCAATTGCTTCGCGCGGCGGATGATCGGGTTGTAGCGGCGGTGGTGGCCGGTAAGCAGGGGTACATTTGCAGCGATTGCCGCGTCACACAAGCGGCGTGCATCGGCCACATTGTCAGCGATGGGCTTTTCGATCAGCGTGACCAAGCCGCGCGCAATGCAGTCAAGGCCTTGCGCCACATGCAGGTTGTTGGGCGTGGCGACGATCACGGCGTTGACCTTCGCCTTGCCGAGCATTTCGGCGTGGCTCGCATAGCAAGGGATATTGACCGACGCGGCAAAGGCGCGTGCACTCTCGGTCGGGTCCGCAATCGCAGCGATGGCCACATCGGGTGAACGCAGCGCGCGTTCGACATGCATTACCCGGTCGAGTTGAAAAACAAGATCACCGCCGCGCCGATGGGCAAGGCGAGATTGACCGCACGCTGGCGCAGGTGGGGTGCACCAGCATCACCGAGGTCAATAGCGCCTGTCTCGTGCAAGCGCAGTAGGTGCGCCGCTTTGGCGTGTACCTCCGCCGTCGCACGTAGCCGCTGCCAGCAGCGTTGCGCTAATCCACCCGCGCGCCCGAGCTGCGCACGATCTTGCCCCACTTTTCCAGATCGGTCTTGAGCACGGCCGCAAACTCTTCGGGCGTGCTGGTGTAAGGATCGAAATATTGGCCGCGAATCCGCTCGCGCAATTCGGGCGAGCGCATCACCTTGACGAGCTCGGCATTGAGTTTGGCGACGATGGGCTTGGGTATCCCGGCCGGCCCCATGATGCCAAACCACAAGTCACTGCCCGCCGTCGAGTAGCCCGGCACGCCGGCTTCTTCCATGGTCGGCACCTCGGGGGCGAAGGGGCTGCGCTTGGCGCTGGTCACCGCCAGTGCGGTCACGCGCCCGGCCTTCACTTGGGTCAGGCCCGTGTTGAGCACGTCGTACATGAAGGTAATGTTGCCGGCCATCACATCGGTCAGTGCCTGCGCGCTGCCCTTGTAGGGGATGTGCTGCATGGGTGACGCCGAGAGTGTCTTCAACACCTCACCCGACAAATGGTTGGACGAGCCATTGCCGGCTGAGCCGAACGTCACCGTGCCCGGATTGGCCTTGGCGAAGGCGATCAACTCCTTCACACTCTTGGCGGCGTGGTTCGGGTTGATGACGAGGATGTTGACGTAGGACACTGCGAGCGTGAGGGGGGTGAAATCCTTGATCGCGTGATACGGATTCTTCGCGCCATACAGCGCGGGGTTGATGGCGTGGGTGCCGGTCGTGGAGAGACCGATGGTGTAACCGTCAGGCGGCGATTTGGCCAGCGCATCCATGCCCAGCCCACCTCCCGCGCCACCGCGGTTTTCGATCACTACTGGCTGACCGAGTGATTCGGCGAGCTTCTGCGCGACGGCGCGAGAAAAGGTATCGGTCGGCCCGCCGGGCGGGAACGGGACGATCCACTTGAGGGACTTGGATGGCCAAGTTTGCGCAAATGCGGTACCTGTAATTAACAGGATGACAGAGGTAAAGGCCACAGCAAGCCTGCGCATTTGCATAAGGTCTCCAAATTAAACGCGTTGTTATGAACCAATTGTAAGTCGACACACCGGCCCTCAGTCAGTCTTGACAGACGTTCGATTTTCTAACATAATAGCATTATTAATGTTTATTTATCGAACAACCCGATTGTTGACGATTGGAGGCTTGTATGTTGCATGTGGCAGCAAGAAAAGTTTTTCCAGAGGTGAGCTTGATCCAAGCGCTTGGCGATTTCTGGGATCAGCAGATGGGTACAGTCCCCGCGAATTCGGACGAAATTTTCTCACTAGGCAGTGAAATGGATTCACTCACTGCAGTAGTCGTCCTGGTTGAAGTGTCTGGTCAATTGCCGGACGTTCCGCTAAATGAATCACTCATAAAAAAAGGGGGCTACAAGGCAAAGGCCGAGTTTGTGCCTCATCTTATGAGTGGTATCAAAGCTGAGGCGGAGAAACACGGATATTGAGTTCTCTCAAACATGATCGAGGAGTAAGTCAAATGTCAATCCATGAAGATAGAGAGCGTGTCAATCTCGGCGCAAAACTGAAAGAGGCTCGGGAGTATCTGGGGTTTTCTCAAGATGATGTGGCATCCGTATTGGGTGTTGGCCGGGCAGCGGTGTCTTTGATCGAAAGCGGACAGCGCAAAGTGGAAGTCACAGAGATCAAGAAGCTGGCGCAATTTTTAAAGAGACCCATATCTCATTTCACAGGGGAAAAGATTACCGCCGCTCCGATGAACTCGTCGATGCAAGCATTTGCGCGCAAGGCTGAAAAACTGTCTGATGCGGATTGGGAAGAGTTGACCCGTTTTGCGGATTACCTGACCAGCCGGTCACAGCAGGGGCGACTGGCGAAGTCATGACTACTGCGCGATCTTCCATTCTCAAAGGAGCAATGGCTGCGGGTCAACTCGCCAAAGAAATTGGCCTTGAACGGCGTGTGCTCAATGAGTGGGGGCGAGTGGATATTTTCGCGATCGCAACAGAGCTCGATGTGCCGGTGGTATTTCGGCCGTTAAAGGGACTCTTGGGCGTATTCATGAGACAGCCGACCCCGGGTGTGCTCGTGACCAATCAACGTCCCCGGTCTGTTCAACGGCTAACGTGCGCTCACGAAATCGGTCATTTCTATTTAAATCATGCAATGAGCATGGATGATGAGTCAAGCGTTGGAATTGCAATGCGTCTCGGGCCATCAACCGATTTTATGGAGCTTGAGGCAGATGGCTTTGCATACGAGTTATTGATGCCGCGATACCTTGTCCGCTTTTGGGTGGACACGCTCGCCAGAGACGGGTTTGATATGCGCGATCCGTTGGGGATCTATCAGTTGTCATTGCGATTGGGGTGCAGCTATCAGGCAACTGTTCTTTGTTTGCAACGCATGAATTTTCTTGACCGGCCCCGTTTTGACCTGGCGAATACGACTCCTGTCAAGGTTCTCAAAAAACGTCTGATTCCTGATATCGAACTGGAGTCGTGGCATAGCGATGTTTGGCGTCTTGGAGAAGGGGATCGAAATTTCCCCATTCAAGCATCGGTTAATGATGTTTTTATCGTTAGCGCTCCCGAGATGTCTGCGGCCGGCTATCTCAACGAATTGAAAGACATGGATAGCAATGGCTTCAGAATATTACGAGAGTCAATATCGAGAAAGTTTTCGCACACGAATGCTGAAAACGGTGTGGTTGCCAATACTCTGGTAGGTGGTGCTGTTGAATGGCAGGTCGCATTTCAAACAATGCGCGAAGGAAGCGCGCACCTCACCATTGAAACTTCGCAGCCGTGGGAAAAACCAACGGCTGTGAAAGAGCTTCGTTCCACACCAATGTCGGTTCTGCCACGCGAACCGCTTGGCCTCTCAATAGAAATGAAGCAAAAAGAACTCGGATGGAGGCTGAGCGTTGGTGACACCAATAATTGATTTCTCTGCTTCTTTTGGGCCGGCCCGGCATCAGCATGATCGACCAACGTGTCTCGCATTCGCCGTTAGCGACGCGCATGCTCACGCGAGAAAAAGCACACCAGAACAGTTCAGTGCAGAGTACATTTTTTACTGCGCGGCGTCCCGCATGCTGCCTGATGAGTACTGGGAGGGGATCACGTTGGATGCCGTTTCCAGCGCGTTGCACGCTGACGGACAACCGCTAGAAATCGCCTATCCGTATTTGGAAAATTTGGCGGCAGTAGATCCCCTGCCGGTGCCGAAATTGCCAGCCAGTTGCATTAAACACTTTGGAGGTGCTGTTGGATTTGCCGGTGGCATCAAAGACCTCACGCTGCCTTTGAGCCGGGGTGAGCCACTTGTGTTGATTGTTCGTTTGACCGCCGCATTTCAGAGGGCGCACGGGACGGACCCGGTAATCAATTTTGTCGACGGGGCCTTAGAGCGGGGTTTGCATGCCGTAGTTGCAGTTGGGACGGGAGTCAACGCGAACAACGAAACCTGCATAAAGATTCGGAATAGCTGGGGAGCAGGATGGGGACATCAAGGGCATGCGTGGTTGCACAGCGAATACATAAACAATCATCTGGACAGCATCATCTCCGTAAAGTGAGTAAACATGATCACCGTACTGCCAGCCGATACCGCAGGTGAAGCTTGGCCCATCGATCCCCATCAAATCCTGCACGGCATCTGGACAACAGCCGGGCTGGACGGCGCGCATCTTGAACACCTTGACCTGACCGGCGTTGACCCGGTGCTGCCGTCTTCATTTGCCGTCGGCACCGCCGCGCAAGCGAGCATCGCTGCCGCCGCATTGGCCGCAGCGGCGCTCGGCCGCGCGCGCAATGGCGTGCAGCAGCGCGTCGCGGTGGACATGGCGCACGCAGCGCTCGAATGCACCGGCCATTATTCGGTGGACGGACACACGCCCGAAGTGTGGGACAAGCTCTCCGGTCTCTACCGCTGCAGCGATCGGTGGGTGCGTGTCCATGCGAACTTTGCGCACCATCGCGACGGCGCTTTGCGCGTGCTCGGCCTGCCACCTGGTGCGGCCACCGAGCGAAAGCAGGTCGATGCCGCGCTGGCGAAATGGCGGGCGCTGGAATTCGAGCAAGCCTGCGCCGAGGCCAATCTCGTGGTGGCTGCCGTGCGCAGCTTTGACGAATGGGACGCGCATCCGCACAGCAAAGCCGTCGCAGCCGCTCCGCTCATCACACTGCAAAAAATTGGCGATGCCGCACCGCGCGCGCTGCCTGCATTGCCCGCCGCCGCACAGCCACTGCACGGCGTGCGCGTGCTCGATCTCACGCGCATCCTCGCCGGGCCGGTGTGCGGACGCACGCTCGCCGCCTATGGCGCTGACGTGATGCTGATCAACGCACCGCACTTGCCGAACATCGAAGCGATTGCCGACACCAGCCGCGGCAAGTTGTCGGCACAGGTTGACTTGCGCACGGACAGTGGCCGCGACAGCCTGCGCGCGTTGCTGCGCGATGCAAATGTCTTCGTGCAAGGCTATCGCCCCGGCGGTCTTGCTGCGCACGGCTTCGGCCCGGAAGATGCAGCCAAGCTCTGCCCCGGCCTGGTCTACGTATCGCTCTCCGCGTACGGCGACACTGGGCCATGGGGCGGGCGGCGCGGCTATGACTCGCTGGTGCAGACTGCGACCGGTTTCAATCATGCCGAGGCCGAGGCCGCGCGTTTGGCGAAAGGAGGCGTTGAGTTGCCGCCGCAAGCCATGCCGGTGCAAATCCTCGACTACGCCTCAGGCTTCCTGATGGCCTTCGCCGCATCCGCCGCGCTGCTGCGCCAGCAACAAGAGGGCGGCAGTTGGCATGCGCGCGTTTCGCTTGCGCGTACGGCGCAGTGGGTGCGCTCGCTTGGCCGCATAGAGCGCGGCTTCGAAGTCACCGCACCGGCACGCGATGCCTATCTCGAATCAACTGAGTCAGGCTGGGGCGCGTTGGTTGCGCTCAAACATGCGGCGCAGTTCTCGCAGACGCCGGCGCGCTGGAGCCGCCCGTCGGTGCGGCCGGGTACGCACGCGCCGCAGTGGCCTGAGTAAGTGGCGGCTGAAAACGTTGGTACAAGCTGCTCTACGGCGTCGATGCCCACAGAGCGCCTATCCATGTGCCTTTCAGGCCACCACATTTCTCCAGTTTGTTCAATGCTCCTGCGCGAGCTTGCCCGGATCAAACGCCGGCAACGCGAGGCACCTGTCCACCAGTGCCGTGAGTTTCGGCGCGCCCGACAAATCGGTCTTGAACAAGCGCGCGCCGACCACGTGTGAGGCGAGCACCACGTCGGCCAGTGTGGCCTGGTCACCATGTGCATACGCGCCGGTCTCGGGTTCGCGCGCGAGCTTGGCTTCGAGCGCGGCAGAGCCGACGCCGAACCAGTGCTGAATGAAGCGCAGCTTCTGCGGTTCGTCCAGGTCCATTTCGGCCGAGAGGAAGTTGCGCACGCGCGGCACGATCAGGGGGTGTACGTCGGACGCGGCGATGTGCGCGAGTGCACGCACACGGGCGCGGCCGTAAGCATCTGACGGCAGCAGAGGATGTTGCGGAAAGATTTCGTCGAGGTATTCGATGATCGGCAGCGATTGGATCAATCGTTTGCCTTCGTGCTCCATCACCGGCACGGCATGTTGCGGGTTGACGGCGTCGAACCCGGCCTTGAATTGCGCACCCTCCAGCAGGTTGACCTCGGTTTCTTCGAACGGAATGTTTTTCAGGCGCAGCGCGATGCGCACGCGGTAGGTGGCGAGCGAGCGCCAGAAGCCGTAGAGCTTGATCATGGTGGTCCTTTGTGGGGAGCGGGGCGGGATGGACGGGAGCGGCAGTGTGCCATAGCCGTCACTGCATGGGCCTCAGGTGCGCAACAGGGGGGCACCGGCCGGGTTTTCAGCCGCAGCAGCAGCGATGCCCCAGGAGCCGCTGCCAGAGCGGGTTCCATGGCTGTTGCCTGAAGAGACGCTCCCATACATGGTCACCCCAATTTAGCAAGGTTTGATTTTTCGAATTTGCTGGATCAAGCGGTGGTGGGTAAGCAGGTGGAGATTGCAGCCATACATTCGGACTATGGTTGAGCTCGAAGGCTCTGTCCCTGATGGAATAAGCGGAACGGGTTCCTATCACCAAAGCGTGCTTAAAGCACAGTGGGAGCGGCGGAGTGTCACGTTCCTGGTCTGACCTGTTTTGCCATCACAACAAGATTGCCTGCGCAATCGAAGCTTCTCCTTGGTAGGGTCAATCGAACGACATATCAAGCGGTGAATCAACTGCGGTGAATCAACTGCGGTGAATCAACTGCGGTAAATCAACTGCGGTAAATCAACTGCGGTGAATCTTCGAGCGTGCTGCGGTTTTTCTGCGTGTGGAGCGAAGAAGAAACAGGCTTGTCCACGGACGGGCGGCGGGTTCCCTACATATAACCTGACGCCGCCCGTCGGTGGTCAAGCCGGGCTTAGCGCCGCCGCCGGTGGCACTGGTGGCGCGGGAAGATGCCGGTTCTCCGGTGGTTTGTAATCCTCCTTGCGGGTCAGCAAGGCCCAGGCGATGCGCGCGTTGCGGTTGGCTACCGCCACGGCAGCAATGTTCTTGTTGCGCCGGCCGACGAGCCGGTTGATCCAATCGTCCGGTTTGCGCTTGGCCGGGGCCACCCGGATCACGGCGCGTGCGCCGTGGATCAACAGGGTGCGCAGGTAGGTATCGCCGCGCTTGCTGATGCCCAGCAGGTTGGTCTTGCCGCCGGTCGAATGCTGACGCGGCACCAGCCCGAGCCAAGCCGCCAGTTGCCGCCCGCTTTTGAAGTCCGTTGCGTTTCCCACCGTCGCTATCAAAGCGCTGGCGGTGAGCGGGCCGATGCCCGGAATGGTGGCCAGCCGGACGCTGGCGGTATCTTCCTGATGCCAAGCTTTGATCTCCAACTCCATTTCCTTTACCTGCTGATCCGTGTCCTTGAGACTCTTGAGCAGCCGTGCCAGCAGGCCGCGAAACATGCCGGGCAATCCGTTCTCGCCGTCTTCGAGTATCTCAGGGATGCGCGTGTACAGGTGCGTGATCCCTTTCGTCACCACAATCCCGTATTCGGCCAGCAGTCCGCGTATCTGGTTGGCAAACGCCGTGCGGGTCTTGACATAGCCCTGTCGCGCCCGGTGCAGGGCCAGCAGCGCTTGCTGATCCACCGTCTTGACCGGGACGAAGCGCATGTTTGGCCGCGTTACCGCTTCGCAGATCGCTTCGGCGTCGCGCATGTCGTTCTTGTTGCTCTTGACGTAGGCTTTGACGAACTGCGGGGCCATGAGCTTGACTTGGTGTCCGTACCCGGTCAGCCGCCGCGCCCAGTCGTGCGCGCCTCCGCAGGCTTCCATGCCAACCAAACACGGTTCCAGATTGACGAAATATTCGAGTACCTTGGCACGCTTGAGCTGCCGCCTCACCACCACCGCCCCACGCTCATCCACCCCGTGAATCTGCAACACGTCCTTTGCCACGTCCAGCCCAATTGTCGTAATCTTCATTCCGGTCACCCCTTTCAACGATCATGTGGTTGTCAGAACTCCCACATTGGCACACTGATGCCGTTTCGGGAAGGGGT
Organism: Burkholderiales bacterium; assembly: GCA_031387185.1. Taxonomy (GTDB): domain Bacteria; phylum Pseudomonadota; class Gammaproteobacteria; order Burkholderiales; family JAEUOS01; genus CANJDH01. The sequence continues at coordinate 3,840 of JANNCZ010000361.1, read as the reverse complement.
GACCATCCCATTACCAATGGGTTTCGGCCGATATGCCATGTAGATCCGCTCCCACCAATGATTTCAGGCCATCGCAGTTGTCTTTATGGGCTTATCGCGCCAACAAAACAACGGTATTGGCGCGAAAAAAGCCAATGACAACGATCGAATAATTCGTGCCAATTATTGGCTCGATCATGCTAATATCTGGCCATGTCAATCGCCAATGCCCTGTTCTCCGACAGCCAGACCCGCGTGTTCCAGTGGCTGTTTGGCCAGCCGGATCGCGAGTTTCATCTGAGCGAACTGCGCCGTTTGTCCGGCTTAGGTAGCGCTTCGTTGCAGCGCGAGTTGAACCGGCTCGCCACCGCCGGCCTGGTGCGCTCGGAGCGCGTGGGCAATCTGCGGCGCTTTCAGGCCAATGCGCAAAGCCCGGTCTACGACGAGTTGGTGGGGTTGACGCGCAAGACGCTGGGTGCCGAGCCCATGTTGCGCGAGGCTTTGCTGCCGCTTGCAGCCAAGCTGGAGGCGGCGTGGTTGTTCGGTTCTGTGGCGAAGAGGACGGATACCGCGAAGAGTGATGTCGATGTACTGCTGGTGGGCAAGGGCTTGACCTTGGCCAAGGTGCTGGAGCTGCTGGAGCCGGTCGAGGCGCGGCTGGGCCGCAAGATCAACCCGGTTTGCATGACGCCGGCCGAGTTCGCGCGGCGGCGCGCAGAGCCCGATTCGTTTGTGAATCGCGTGCTGGCGCAGCAGCCCATTTCATTGCTGGGAGAGCCGGTTGAGCCAGCAAGCGCTCGATAACCTGGTGCGCATCGGCCAGCTCAAGGCCGAGCCGCGCAACGATGCCGAGGTGCGGCGCATGCTGGCGATGGCGCGCAGTCTCTCTGAGGCGTCGTCGAGAATGTCCATGGTGCGCCCCCGAGTTAGTGATACTCGGATGATGTGGTGCCCCTAGCTTTTGCAAGAAATCTACATTACTAGCAGCATCAATCTTGAACAGTATTGAAACTTTCCACGCCCATGTCGTACAGGTGTGACCGCATGCTTCTCCACACAGCTTTTTGCGGGTCGCCAACGTAGAAAATATCGGCGTGAGATATGTCGTCATTGCGCGCTGTGTCATAGACCATGAAGGTCCGAAGCCGCTCCGATGTGGAAAGGAGGGCTTTAAGTGCGTCAACCTCGAAAGTGCAAACTCCCTTTAATTCTCGTAGCCCATTTTTGACTTTGGCAGGTTCTTGATTATCTGCCGCCGCCTTGGCTCGCCCCCGCTCCACGATCTCATTCTTCGACGCATGCTCAAGCCTATTCACAGATAGCCCAAACGTTGATGCATCGTTATACGCATCCGGCTTTGGACAATTTTTCGCTGAGTCGTACTGATGTGGAATGAAAATCTGCCGGCAAAGTATTTCTCCAGACTGCACTGGTCCAGGAGAGTCGGCAGATGCTCGCTCTTTTTCCCAGTCCACAAGATTTTGGAGGGGTAGCTTTCTCAGTTCAGGGCAAACTTGCGGCGCCTGCCCGTATTGGGCAAAAAACTCCAGGCAGGTCATGGGCCATTTGTATTTCTCAGGCCGCCGCTTGCTCTTGTGCCAAAAGAATAGACAAAGAATTGAAATACCAGCGAGTGTCAATACCAGCTTCATCCACCCCATCGATGAAAGTCTCCGCATTGTCGTCCCGACTACGGGCGTAAAGCGACAGACGCCCACCTTCCTCAAATGAGACATCTACATAAGCCATCGATGTGTCCCAATATAGTTCGACTGCGGATTGTGGAGACAGCATCGGCGTCGGAAGCGGCAAGCCGGGTGGCATAGCCTTGACGAACTTGATGGCCCGGCTCATGGATTCTTGGGAGGGGCCATGGCTATCGGCTCCATTCCATCCAAGCTCCAGATTCTGATAGCCCTTAATCTCGTCGCAGACTGCTTCCCGTTTATCGATGACCTTCGTTATCAAGGCCGCCTGCGGCGCAATTAGATTCTCCGTTGCGGTGCCATCATCGGCCTTGACAAGTTTCAATGAAGGGGCAGAGAGATCGACATAATATGCATTGGACCTCCGCCCGTAGCTAACCAGTCGGTTCGTCGGAGTCATGCCTATCATGCATGAGGCAACCAATATGGTGGAAAGTGGGTCCATGGCGTCTCTCTTTATTTTGGTTCTAAGCCAATTCTCTTACATACGTCCGCATGAAGCAAGTCGCGCAGGATATCCGTGTTGAACGAATGCGACTCGCTATAGATGTCGGCAACGCGTTTGTCATACCCTTCCGTTGTAGAGAAGATATTTCCAATTAGCGCTGCTTGGTGGGACGTAACAATTTGAATGGTCCGAAAACCCTCAACATCGTTCACATTGACATTTACGTTATCAAGGCGACGGTAGGCATTTGTATCCGTGAAAAATCCATGGTGACAGTGCCATAGGTTTTTCGCTTTAAAGGCATGGGCGGCTAGATATTCAGTGCCCTCCCGGAATACCTTATTTAGCTCTAAGTTCGCCGGGGCTGCTTTCCATGTGAACAAGTCCGAATATTGAAGGCCGACCGTCGTAATAGATTTCACTTTCAGAATTGCCGGCAAAATGGACGACAAGTACCCGCTCACCGCTTTCCACACCTGCGTCCATCCGTTGTAGTCGGTCACGTTAACGAGAAATTGTTCCTTCGACAATTGAATTGATTGCGGCGATACACCCTCTGTCTTGCCATAGATATATCCACCCAGTATGGGCGACCCTGGCTGCGGGCTTCCGCCTTGCCCCATGTTGAACTGAAGCATGAATCCCATTTGCTCATTTACCTTGGGGAAATCCTTGGCTAATTTCGGTCGAATTTCGCCGTCGATACGGGCCAATTCCTCTGGGGTGAGGAGGCCGTCCCAAGTAATGGCAAATACCGCGTTCTGGACCGCGTGATCGCCTGCGAAGGGATAAAGTTGATTTAAATCCATGGTTTTATTGACGATTTAAATCTACAAAATTGCAACATGCGCAACAAAGATACCCAATTTCCTGCAATGCCATATCCCAAACATGGGGACAGATTTGCTCATTTCACCGCCTTCCCACGCTGTCGTTAACGTTTAGTGTACACGCCTACCGGTCGATCTTGTGTCAGGTAGGTCGTGTTGAACTTGAACCGGCGACCAAAGCACTATGAGTCTTCTGCTAGCGCGATGGCCAAAACCCGCGCCACATGCACCGCCTCCCGCTGCGCACCATCGGCAATCTGATGCCGACAACTAGTCCCATCGGCCACTACCAGCGTGTTCGCATCCGCCTTGCGCACCGCCGGCAATAGCGACAGCTCCGCCATCTTCATCGAGACCTCGATGTGGTCTTTTTCGTAGCCGAAGCTGCCGGCCATGCCGCAGCAGGAGGATTCGATCAGATCGACTTTGAGGCCGGGGATGAGGCCGAGCACTTGCTGGATCGGGGTGACGGCGTCGAAGGCTTTTTGGTGGCAGTGGCCGTGCAGTAACGCCTTCGTCTGCGGCAGGGCCTTGAGATTGAGTTTGAGGCGGCCGGCGTCGAGTTCGCGGGCGAGGAATTCCTCGAAGGTGAAAGCCAGCAACGCGAGTTTGCCGGCCACGTCGCCCAGACCCATGGCGAGGAATTCGTCACGCAGGCTGAAGAGGCAGGAAGGCTCGATGCCGACCACCGGCACGCCGCGCTCGATAGTGGGCAGCAGGGCGTCGATCATGCGCTGCGCCTCGACCCTGGCTTCATCGACCAGCCCGCTCGCCAGATAGGTGCGGCCGCAGCACCGCGGCCGCGGGCCGTCCGCCGCGTGCGGCAGGATCACCGTGTAACCGGCGGCTGCGAGCACGCGCTGTGCGGCGGCAAGAT
>JANNCZ010000285.1:0-14254 GCA_031387185.1 Burkholderiales bacterium | reverse complement strand
AGCCCCGAGAGATAGAACGCCACGGCGCCGAGCACCAAATGCTGAGCACTGCCGGACAAGAGCGGCGCCACCACGCCGGCAGTGAGCGCCGACACCAGCACTTGCGTGAACCCCTGGCAAGACGACATCATGCCGCGCCGGTCGGGGAACAAATCCATCAGCATGATTTGCACCGTTGGCGTAATGAGCGACTGCCCGGCTGCCGCGAGTGCAATCGGCGCAATCGAGATGAAGGTCAGCCATGACCCCGGTGCCAGTCGCGGCGCGAGCGTGAATTGCAGCAACAGGTTGATACCCACACCAACGCCCATCACCGTAAAGCCGAGCGTCACCATGCGCCGCGCGCTGATTCGTCCGGCATAGCGGTTGACGATGCGGTTGCCCAGCATCATGCCGCCAATGGCGGGGATGAACAGCCAGCCAAAATCCGTCCCGGTCATCTTTAGATGATCGATCACGAAGGCGGGCGAGGCCATGATGTAGATGAAAAACGCCGAGAAGTTGAAGGCCAGACAACTTGCGAGCAAGCCAAACTCCATTCGTGTGAAGACCTGCACATATGCGCGCGCCAGCGGCAACGGATGCAGCGGCTGCCGTTGCGCGGCGGCGAGCGTCTCCGGCAGTGCCAGCCAGAGCCATACCCACAGGGCTACCGATGCGGCCAGCATGAAGCCGAACACACTGCGCCAGCCGAACCAGGTATCGAGATAGCCGCCCAGCATCGGCGCTATCGCGGGGGCGATGGCGAAAATCACCATCACGTTGGCGAGCATGCGCTGCGCGGCGACACCTTCGAAGCAGTCGCGAACGATGGCGCGCGTGATGACAAAGCCGGCGCCGCCCGACAAGCCCTGCACCAGGCGCGCGCCAATCAGCACCTCAATCGATGGCGCAGCAGTGCATACGAGCGCCGCCGCCGCGTAGACTGCCATCGACACCAGCACTACCGGGCGCCGTCCCAGCGCATCGGAAATGGCACCGTGCCACAAGCTCATCAGTGCGAAGCCGATGAGATAGGCGGAGAGCGCCTGCTGCGCCTGCAAGGTGCTGGTGTGCAAGCCCGCCGCCAGCGCAGGCAGGGCGGGCAGAAAGGTGTCGATGGAGAACGGGCCTACGGTCGAGAGCGCAGCCAGCAACAGGATCGAGGGGCGCTGCGCGGACAGCCCGGGAGACGCTGGCTGCGGTGGGGGCGCGGGTGAAGCGGGAGGCGTGGACACGCGCACGGTGCGCGCCACAGTGCGGCGCGCGGGGAACAAAAAAGCATTTTACGCGCCGGGTGTGGTGCGTCCGCGCATACAACTGTGACAGGGACCCGGTTAATTTGCCGGCAGTGCGCGACCAAGCCCAAGATGGGGTGGGGGTGGCGAGCAGTGCAGCGTGCGCCTTGGCTCGATAGCTGTTAGTGATACACCACACGCTGCATCAGCAGCGCGTCATAGTCACTGATGAAGTCATCAACTTGATCCGCCGACACTTGCCCGCCGTGCTGCACCACGAAGGCGTGAAACGAGGTGCGCATTTTTTCGGCAACCGCGCCGTCGAGGAAGGCACCGTGTCCGGTGTGCTTGTTGACCACTTCAAAACCGTGCGGTCCCGATCGCGCACCCGCCACAACACCCGCAACACCCGCACTATCCGCACCACCCAACGTAGCTCCACCGGATGGCACGTCACCGATTGGCGCGCTGCCAATTTCAGCCACGTAGTAGCGCACGCCGTTGAACAATACGTTCATCGCCAGCTCCGCTTGCGGTTCGGCGGATGAAGAAGTGGCGGTTACTGATGCAGGATGTTCCATGGTGGCTCCCGAAGGACGCGGCGCATTGCCGCAAGGTGATACTGGTACGCAACCAGATCGGGGCCAGATGAACAGTTTCAAGCCAAACCTGGCGAAACCCGGCTGCATTGGCATTCAACGCGGCCATTATCCTGCGGGATGACAAAGGCCGCTACTCGCCATCCTTTGCGGCAGCGCGTTCGTCACCCCGGCGCCCACCCACCGTCAGGCCGAGTGCCTTGAGCTTGCGGTAAAGATGGGTGCGCTCCAGTCCGGTCTTCTCGGCGATGCGTGTCATGCTGCCTTTTTCCTGCGCGAGGTGATATTCGAAGTAGCTGCGCTCGAAGGCATCGCGCGCTTCGCGCAGTGGCTGATCGAGTGACAGGCCATTCACCGTCGGCAGGGGCATCGGTGCTGCCGGTTCTTCTGGTTCTGCCGGCGTGGTGGCGGGCGCCGCAGCGGAAACAGCCGGCACTGCGAGCGCCCGCTTCACCGAGGCCAGCAATTTCGCGAGAGCAATCGGCTTCTCCAAAAAATCGAGTGCGCCGATGCGCGTGGCTTCCACTGCGGTGTCGATAGTGGCGTGACCCGACATCATCAACACCGGCATCGTCAGCAGGCCACTGGCGGCCCACTCCTTGAGCAGCGAGACGCCGTCGGTGTCGGGCATCCAGATGTCCAGCAACACAAGATCGGGCGGATTCTTGCGGCGTTCTTCGCGCGCCTGGGCTGCGTTCTCGGCCAAAAAAATACTGTGCCCTTCGTCCGCGAGGATCTCCGAGAGCAATTCTCGAATGCCGATTTCGTCGTCAACGACCAGTATGTTTGCCATGTTGTCCTTTGCTGCGCGCTTATTCTACGGCATGCGTTTGTGGAGTGGCGCGCGGCGCAATGGCGTCCGTTGCGGAGACTGGGATTGATGCGTCCGTTGCAGCCGGTGGTTGATGCGCGGTTGCAGCAGCGGGGGCAGTAGCAGCCGCCGTACGCGCGACAGCACGCAGCGTGATGACGACAGAAGCACCGCCGCCCGGCAGGTTGGTCAACTCAATTGCGCCTTGGTGTTCATCGACAATTTTTTTGACGATGGCCAGCCCGAGGCCGGTGCCTTTGGCCTTGGTGGTCACGTAGGGCTCGAATGCGCTGGCCATGATGCGCTGCGGAAAGCCGGGGCCGTTGTCACTCACGGTCAGTCTGACGCCTTCGGGCAGCGCTGCGGTTTCAATCGTCACCGTGGGTGCAGCAGCGGCCGCCACCGCGTCCTGTGCGTTTTGCAGCAGGTTGTGAATCACCTGCCGCAACTGGCCGTCATCACCGGTAACGCGCGGCAGGCCGTCTGCGAGCCGCGCCAGCGGCCGTGCGGCGGCCTGCTCGTAGAGGCCGAGCACATCGCGAATCAGGGCGTTGAGATCCAGCGCGCGCAGCACCGCCGGCGGCGTGCGCGCGTAATCGCGGAAGTCATCGACCATGCGCTGCATCGCAGCCACCTGGTTGACGATCATGCTGGTGCCGCGTGACAGTATCTCGGCTTCGGGCGCGGGCAGCTTGCTCGCCAGTTTCATCTGCATGCGCTCGGCCGAGAGTTGAATCGGCGTCAACGGGTTCTTGATTTCGTGCGCGAGGCGGCGCGCCACTTCGCCCCAGGCGGCGGAGCGCTGTGCCGATGCGAGGGCCGAGATGTCATCGCACACCACGAGGCAGCCCTGCCCATCGCCCACGGTGAGGCGGGTGCCGCGCACCAACAGTACGCGCTGCACTTTTTCGCCAATGTCAGACACGCGCTCAAAATCCATCTGGCGCTGCCAGGTCTTGTTGCCTTCGCGCGCAAAGGCTTCGTTCAACTGCGCGGCGAACGGTGCCAGACCTGGCAAGGTATCGAACGCCTGCCACTGGGCGACGGCAGCATCAAAGCCGAGGATGGTCTCTGCGCTCTGGTTGGCCGTCGCGAGTTTCATGTTCGCGTCGAGCACCAGCACGCCCGAGGTAAGGCTGGCGAGAATGTTTTCAACATAGGCCTTGGCCGATTCAAGCTGGCTCTGCTTTTGCCCGACGCTGGCGCGGGCGTCATCGAGCTGTCGCGTCATGCGCGAGAATGATTGGGTCAGCACACCGAGCTCATCGCTGCCGGCGATCTCACCGATGGGGGTGTAGTCGCCTTGCGCGACCGCTGCTGTTCCTTGCGCCAGCAATGAAAGCGGGGCAGCGAGGCGCGCGGAAAGATAAAATGCGGCGGCGACTGCCGCAAACAGCGCCAGCAACAGCGTGAGCGTGAGCGTCACGGTGTAAATGTCACGCAGGCCCTTGCGCGACAACGAGAGTTCGGAGTAGTCGCGATAGCCCGCCTGCACGTTTTCTGCGCTCGTCGTGAGTTGCTCAGGCACCATTTGCAACACCTGCAGCATGCGTGGCTCGGTGCCGAGAGCGCGTGCGGCAATCGGCGCGACGACACGCATGCGCAACGACGTTTTCTCTTCAGTGCGCGTGCCTTCACCGGCTTTCGAAAACGCACTCTCCACGCCAGCATGACCACGCCCCTGAGCGACTTGGCGCATGATCTGGGGCTCGGGCAACTCGGGCGAGAGCCGCGAGGCTGAAGCACCCGAGGACGCAATCACGCGGCCCGAAGCCGCGAACACAGACGCTTCCTGCAAACCAGTCTGCTCAAGCATTCGCGCGAGCAAGGCACCGGCCGACGCATCGGGCACGTCAGCCAGTTCGAGCGCCATCAGGCGCGTGCGCCCCGTCACGTCCTGCAACATCGAGTCGAGCGTGGCGCGCGCCAGTGTAATGCCGGACTCCAGGCTTTTTTCGACCTTGACGTTGAACCACGACTCAATCGAGCGCGACAAAAATTGCACCGACACGGTATAGACCAGCGTCCCCGGCACGATGGCCATGAGCGCGAACAACAGCGTGAGCCGCGCCGCGAGACCGGTGCCGAACTCCTGCGCGCGCCGCCGCCGCCAAAGGCGCACCAGCAGATAGCTGACCACACCGAGCATGGCCACGGCGATCACCGCGTTCAGCGCCAGCAGCAGCGAATAGTGTTGCGCGAAACGCTCGGTATTGGCGCTCGCGGTGGCGAGCAAAAACAGCAGAACGCCGGCCAGCGCGAACGCGCCGACCAGCACATACCGCAGGGCACGCGGGTTCATCAGGGCGCCTCCAGGCGGAACGGAAATTTCTTCCACTCCGATTCAAGCGTCCATTCGCGGCTGGTCAGCGCATTGATCTGGAATGCCTTGGGCAACTGCGCCACGTCCAGACGCATGCGCGCCTGCGCCACATAGTTCTCACCAGACACCACCTTTTGACGCTCGAACACCGGCACGCGCGGACGTGCGAGCAGGCGCAGCGCTTCCTTGAGCGTGGGAAAACTTTGGTAGAGCGACCCAGCCGAGAGGCGGTAGGACTGCGTGAGGGCGTGATACGAGAGACGGTAGGTCTGGCTGGCAGTCGCGGCTTTTTCGTCCAGCCAATACCAGCGCGGGCGCGTCAGTTCAAACTCGACCACAAAGTACAGCGGTACACCGCGGCTCACAGCTTCTTCGAGCCGGCTGGAGAGTTCGAGCGCAAACTCCCCCCGGAATACCCAGCCATCGTCTTGCGCTTCGAGGCGGGCTTCGCGCACTTCCATGGTGTCGGCGTGGGCAGCGAGCGGCGCTGCGCTGAGCATGACCGCGAGCAGCACGCCCAGAAAACACGTCATCGCGCCGGGCGGCGCGCAGGACTCAAGCTTTGCGCGCCAGCGCATAAAAAAATCCGCCATGCCGCGCGCCGGGAAGCAACTGGCCACCATGCCATTGCAGTGCATGCGGTATGAGGGAGGGGTGCGCGATGGGAAGAGGGCACTGCTGCGCATCGGGATGGGCGCCGAGCCACGCCTCGAATTGCCGGGCATTTTCAGCGGGGAACAGCGAGCAGGTCGCATACAGCAATGTACCACCGGGCTTCACCGTGCGCCACAACGCATCGAGAAGGCGGCGCTGAATGCGTGCCAGCTGCGCGATGTCACTGGCGCGCTTGAGCCATTTGCCGTCGGGATGGCGGCTCACCACGCCGGAGGCGGTGCAGGGCGTGTCGAGCAAGACGAAGTCGAAAGGCACGCCATCCCACCAGACATCGAGCTTGGACGCATCGACAGCGCGGCAATCGGCGTCAAGGCCGAGACGGTTGAGGTTGCGCCTGACGGTGTCGAGGCGCTGGGCGTCGCTGTCGAGCGCGGTCAGGGCGCAGTCGAACAGTTCGAGCAAATGGGCGGATTTGCCGCCGGGCGCGGCGCAGGCGTCGAGGATGCGTACGGGTGTCACGGGGGGCACGGGTGGGCCTGCTGTTGCCGCCCCTGGAGTCGCCGCGTTCACGGTTGGCAGTGACGCCGCCACGAGATGCCCGGCCCACTGCGCACCGAGATCCTGCACCGACACCAGCCCTTCAGCAAAGCCGGGCAAACGTGCCACCGGCACTGCGCGCTCGAGCGTGAGCGCTGCGGGCCCGGTGCGATGCGCGGCGATGCCTGCTGCGTCAAGCGTGGCGGCATAGGTCTCGACGCTGCTGCGCCGCAAGTTGACCCGTAACGTCATTGCGGGCGGGTGATTGCCCGCGTCGAGCACCGGTTGCCAATGTGCCGGCCACGCATCGCGTACCCGGTCGATCCACCAGCGCGGATAGGCGAGCCGCAGCGCTTCATCAGCCAGCAGTGCAGGGATTATGGTTTCGCGCTCACGCAGGAAGCGGCGCAGCACGCCGTTGACCAGCCCCTTGAATGCACCTTGTGCAATGCCCGCTGCGCAGACCACTGCCTGATCGGTGATGGTGTGGGCGCGTTCGCCGCCGTGGTCAATCAGTTCGCTCAATGCAGCGCGGATCAGATGATCCACCTCGGCGTTGGGTTTGCTCATCAGCCGCGCGGCAATTGCGTCGAGCAGATTGAGGCGGCGGCAGGCGCTGTAAGCAATGTCCTGTGCAGCGGCGCGCTCGGCGGGGTTCAAAGCGCTGGCGGTGGCGTCGAGTGCGCGGTCGAGCGCGCTGCCACGTGCGACGCGTGCCAGTGCGGCAGCGGCTGCACCGAGGGCTTGCGCGAGATTGGCCGACAGGCGCGTGGCAGGCGGGATTTGTGGCGCGATTGCGCCTGAACTGGAGGCCGCCGGATCAAGCGTCATGCCACACCCTCAATCGAAGCGCTCGCCGGCGCGCAGCGGAAACCCTTGCAGGAACGCGCGGGCGGACAAACGTTTGCCGCCGGGTTTTTGCAATTGGGTGACGCGCAACGCGCCGTGACCACAAGCGATCACGACACCGGCATCGCTTGCTTCGAGAATGGTGCCAGGTGTAGAGCCCGGCGCGACCTGCCCCTCTGAAGCCCTTGGTGGATGCGCCTCTTCAGCCTTCGTTTCGGAGATCGTTGGTGCAAGGGCTTCCCCGGCCCATAGCTTGATGACGGTTCCAGCCATGCGCGCACTACAGCCGGGAAAAGGATCAAACGCGCGCAACTTGCACGCGAGTTGTGGCGCGGCTTGATGGAAGTCGAGCGCGGCTTCGTCGCGCGTGATCTTGGCGGCGTAGGTGACGCCGCCGTCTGCTTGCGGGGCCGCGCTCAGTGCCGCATCGTGCCGCAAGACTTCGACGATGGCCTGCGCACCGGCTTGCATCAGCTTGTCGTGCAGGGTTGCCGCAGTGTCCGTTGCATCGATGTCCACCACGGCACGCAGCAGCACCGGCCCGGTATCGAGGCCCTCCTCCATGCGCATGATGCATACGCCGGTGGTGCTGTCGCCCGCTTCGATCGCGCGCTGGATCGGCGCTGCTCCACGCCAGCGTGGCAGCAGCGATGCGTGAATGTTGAGACAGCCCTGCGGCGGAATGTCGAGCACGGCGCGCGGCAACATCAAGCCGTATGCGGCCACCACCATCACGTCATGCGGGGTGGCGCGCAACCGCTCCACCGCAGCCGCGCCGGACTTGAGCGAAGCTGGCTGAAACACGTCGATCCCGTGCGCGCGGGCCGCCTGCTTGACCGCACTGGGTGCGAGTTTCATGCCGCGCCCGGCAGGCCGGTCGGGCTGGCTCAACACCAGCGGCACGTGAAAACCAGCAGCCAGCAAGGCTTCCAGGGCGGCCGCCGCGAAGGGTGGTGTGCCGGCAAATACAACTGTGGGCAAGGCGGTCATAGGAGAAGCAGGCGCGATTGCCGCGTTCGGGGCTGACACGCAACACTCGGGCCCGCTCGGCTCGCGCCCTTCACGCAGCCTTCTTCTTCGCGTCTTTCTCCATCTTGGCGCGAATGCGCGACTGCTTGAGGCGCGACAGATACTCGACAAACACCTTGCCCTTCAAGTGATCCATTTCATGCTGCACACACACTGCGAGCAGGCCGGTGGCCGAGCGGCGCTGCACGGCACCGGTGACATCCTGGTATTCAAACTCGATGTGCTCGGCGCGCTCGACTTCTTCATACACGCCAGGTACCGACAGACAACCTTCTTCGTGGACATGGCGGCCATTCTCCCGGACGATGCGCGGGTTCACCAGTACCAGCAAATCGTCGTGGGTCTCCGACGTGTCGATGCTGATAACGCGCTTGTGTACATTGACCTGGGTGGCGGCGAGGCCGACACCCGGGGCGGCGTACATGGTCTCGGCGAGGTCGCCGGCAAGCTTCTTGAGTGCGCCGTCAAACTCGGTGACGGGCGCAGCGATTTTGTGCAACCGCGTGTCTGGATAGGTCAAAATCGTCAGAATGGCCATGAATCGGGGTATTGCAAATATGCAAACAGGGCGGAAAAGGTTGAGGGTGAGAAGGGAAAAAACGCTTGCTAATCAATGCCATTGGGTGCTACATTTAATCTGACTTTGTAAAAAGACCGATGCCAGCCGGGTGCCGCTTCGTTGGCTTCGTTGTAACTTCGTTGCAATGCGGGCGGCAAGCAGGTTGGCGATGCCGTTGCGCTTGCCTCGGGTTGCCGGGTTGCCCGTCAAAGGGCGTCGATATTGCGATTTTTGCGGTTTGTACCTGGCGAAAGCCGGTTGGACGTACGCAGCAGGTGTATCTGCCAGGTCAAGTAACGGCAACATGCTACAGTTTAGCGGTAATCAGCAGCACAATGCACAGCTTCGCGCCGGAATCCACTTCGGATTTGGCCCAGAACGCGCTGCAACAAGGAGAGGGCTTATGCGCAAGGGATGCAAGGGATGCAAGGGATTGCTAACAGTATTGCTGGCCGGATTGCTGGCGGCACCGATCACCACAGCATGGGCACAGGCTGGCGCGCCCAAGTTGTCCGCCACCGCACCGGACCGCTATGTGGTGGTGCCGGGCGACACCCTGTGGGGCATTTCCGGCCGCTTCCTGCAAGATCCCTATCGTTGGCCGGATGTGTGGGAGCCGAACAAGGCCGACATTAAAAACCCAAACCGCATTTACCCCGGCAACGTGCTGGTGCTCGACCGCTCAGGCACGACGCCGCGCCTGCGTCTGGCTACCGTCAAAGTCGAGCCGCGTGTGCGCAGTAGCAAAGAGGCCGTTGCTGTGCCGCCGATTCCACCGGGTGACATAGAACCCTTCCTTTCCGCGCCATTGGTGGTGGACGAAGGCGGCATGGCCAAAGCGCCCAAAATTGTTGCCACCCAGCAAGGGCGCGTCTATTTGGGCACCAACGATTTGGCCTATGTGTCAGGCGATGTGCCGGACAGCGTGCCGTCGTGGCAAGTGTACCGGCCGGGCAAGGCCTTCATCGATCCCGAGACCAAAGAAACCCTGGGCTATGAGGCGACCTTTCTTGGCACGGCCAAGCTTGAGCGCAAGACCTCGCCGATGACCTTCCGCATCACTGATTCGAAACAGGAAATCGGCTCAGGTGACCGTTTGATCCCGACGGCCGCGCCACTGCTGGTGGACTATCAGCCGCGCGCACCACAGAGCGATATCCGTGCGCGCGTGCTCTCCACCTACGGCGGAGTCAACGAGGCGGGCAGCAAGCAGATCATTACCATCTCGAAGGGCAAGCGCGATGGTGTGGAGCTGGGCCACGTGCTGGCGCTCTATACGTATGGCGAGACTGTGAAGGATCGCTCTGACGCCCTGCAGCGCACTGGTGATCTGGTGAAACTCCCTGACGAGCGCAATGGTCTGTTGTTTGTGTTCCGTGTGTTCGACAAGGTCTCATACGCGCTGGTGATGAGCGCGACTCAGCCGATTAAAGCAGGGGACGTGGCGCGCAAGCCCTGAACCGCCTCCGTTAGAATGAAAAGGGCGCGAGTGTTCGCGCCCTTTTCATTTTTGCCGCACCTTTTCGACACACTCACATGCCCTCTGCCGATCCTGACCTCGCCGCCTGGCTGCGCCTGTGCCTGACCCCCGGCATTGGCGATGCGACGATTCGCAAGCTGCTGGGCGCTTGCGGTCTGCCGGCGCAGGTGTTTGCGGCACCGCACGCCACCCTCGTGCAAACGGCGGGGGAGGGCAATGCAGCGCGGCTGCGCGCTGCGTTGAATGACGAAGCCATCAACGCAGCGGTAGCCGCAGCACTACGCTGGCAGGAGAGCGAAGAAAACCACATTGTCACGCTCGCTGACGCGGACTACCCGCGAGCGTTGCTCGACGCGCCCGACCCGCCGCCGCTGCTCTATCTCAAGGGTCAACGCGCACTACTCGCACGCCGCGCCATCGCCATTGTCGGCAGCCGCAATGCCACGGCGCAAGGCATCGCCAACGCCGAGAGCTTTGCCGCCGCGTTAAGCCGCGCCGGCTTGTGCATTGTCAGCGGGCAGGCATTGGGGATCGACACTGCCGCACACTTGGGCGGTCTTGCCGGGGCGGGATCGACGATTGCGGTGATCGGTACCGGTGCCGACATTGTGTACCCGGCGCGCAACCGCGATCTCGCCCATCGCATTGCGGCTACCGGTCTCATCGTCAGCGAGTTTCCGCTCGGCACAGCGGCCAACGCCGCGAACTTCCCGCGCCGCAACCGCATCATCAGCGGGCTGTCCGAGGGTGTGCTGGTGATTGAAGCGGCGCTCAGAAGTGGCTCGCTGATTACCGCGCGTCTGGCCGGCGAGCAGGGGCGCGATGTGTTTGCCCTGCCCGGCTCGATTCACTCACCGCTGGCCAAGGGCTGTCATCAGTTGATCAAGCAGGGCGCCAAACTGGTGGACTCGGTAGAAGATATTCTGGATGAGCTGGGCATGCGTGACGCTGCGGCCGCTGGGGCTGCGCTCGCGCCTGCCGGTGCAAGCGGAGCGGACATTGCTGGCAAAACGGCCATGCGGGGTGCTGCGGTCACAGCGGGCGCAGCTGCCACGGCCGGCGCACCGGATGCCACGCGCTCCGCAGGCACAGCAACCGAAACGCCGCATGCCACGCTGCTCGACGCGCTGGGCCACGACCCGGTCGCAGTCCACTCGCTCGGCGCACGCACCGGACTGGATGCGGGGGCATTGACCGCGCAGTTGCTCGAACTGGAACTCGACGGCCACATCGCGCAACTCCCCGGCGGCCTGGTGCAGCGGATCACGAGGTAGCCATACGCGTGTTCGATGTCCTGATTCACCTCTACCAAACCTGGTTTGATTGCGAGTCCTGCCCCGACCCGGACACGCTCGCGCTCAAATTGCGCGCCGCCGGTTTTGATGAAGAAGACATTGACGACGCTCTGGCGTGGTTAATGGGCCTTGCCGATGACGAAGGCAC
The DNA here is from genome assembly GCA_031387185.1 of Burkholderiales bacterium. GTDB lineage: Bacteria > Pseudomonadota > Gammaproteobacteria > Burkholderiales > JAEUOS01 > CANJDH01. The sequence continues at coordinate 2,792 of JANNCZ010000285.1, read as the reverse complement.
GCGCCTGCCTGACTCTTTCGGCGAGCGCACCTCGTTTCACGCCTACACCGCTGCCGAGACGCGCGCGCTGTCATCAGAGTGCCGCGGCTATCTGGCGTTTCTGGAAGAGCGCGGCATCGTCGATGCGATCGAGCGCGAAATCATCATCGAGCGTGCGCAGGTGTTACCGCACGGCGCGCCCGATGTCGATCAACTGCGCGTCATCGTACTCATCGTGTTATGGGCTGAAGGGACGGAACTGGACACGCTCGCCCTCGAAGAATTGCTGCCGGATGATGATGCGCGTGCATGGCAATAGCCCGTTGTTCGTACACAGCCTATCGACCGGGGGTGTTACAACATGGTCCGGTGATGCGCACCGTTTGGTGGTGGGGCGCTCCCGCCGCTGCGCTGCGGTTCGCGATATTGCGGCAACAAATTTTCACAACACCCTGAAAACTCTTGTGCCGCAACGGTTTGCGGGCTGTGCTTGGGGCTGCATTCGAATGCAGCCTCCAAACAATCACTTGCATTTTCCAAGCCGCACACTATAGACTCTCGCCCCTTGCCGGGGTCTGACATGGGTTTGTCGCGCGTTCACCCTCCCGGCCGTTCAATTCATCGAACCCCGAATCACACTCAACACACTGCTGCACGCAAGCACTCAACTACATGGGCAAGGCACTCATCATCGCGGAAAAACCATCGGTCGCCACCGATATTTCGCGCGCGCTCGGCGGCTTCAAGAAGGTTGCCGACTATTACGAATCGGACACTTACGTGTTGTCGTCGGCAGTCGGCCATCTGGTCGAGATCGCCGCACCGGAAGAATATGAAGTCAAGCGCGGCAAATGGAGCTTCGCGCATTTGCCGGTGATTCCGCCGCATTTTGATGTGCGGCCGATTGAAAAAAGCGCCGAGCGTCTGCGTCTGCTCACCAAGCTCATCAAACGCAAGGACGTTGATTCGCTCATCAATGCCTGCGATGCCGGGCGTGAAGGCGAGCTCATTTTCCGTCTGATCGCGCAGCATGCAGGGAGCAAAAAGCCGGTCAAACGCCTGTGGCTGCAATCCATGACGCAGGGCGCCATCACCGAGGGCTTTGCCAGCCTGCGCGACGACAAGGACATGCTTGCGCTGGCCGATGCCGCGCGCTGCCGCTCGGAAGCCGACTGGCTGATCGGCATCAACGGCACGCGCGCGATGACCGCGTTCAACAGCAAGGAAGGTGGCTTCTATCTGACCACCGTGGGCCGCGTGCAGACGCCGACCCTCGCGGTGCTGGTCGAGCGGGAACAGAAAATCCGCGACTTCAAATCGCGCGATTACTGGGAAGTACACGCCTCGTTCGGCGTCAAGGCCGGCGAATATGCGGGCCGCTGGTTCGACCCCAAGTTCAAAAAGCCGGGTGAAGGCGAGGGCGATGAATACTTGCGCGAACACGCGCGCACCGAACGCATCTGGGACGAGGCGCAGGCCGCTGCCGCAGTTGCCGCCTGCCAGGGCCAGACCGGCATCGTCACGGAGGAGTCGAAGCCGACTACACAGTCTTCACCCTTGTTGTTCGACCTTACCAGCCTGCAGCGCGAAGTCAATGGCCGCTTTGGCCTTTCTGCGCGCAACACCCTGGCCGTTGCGCAAGCGCTGTACGACCGTCACAAGGTGCTCACCTATCCGCGTACCGATGCACGTGCGCTGCCGGAGGATTACATTCCCACCGTCAAGAAAACGCTGGAGATGTTGAAGGAGAGCAATAACTACGTGGTGGCGGCGGGGAAAATTCTGAAGCAGGGCTGGGTCAAGCCGTCCAAACGCATTTTCGACAACAGCAAGATCTCCGACCACTTCGCGATCATCCCGACGCTGCAGGCACCCAAGTCGCTCTCGGAGATCGAGCAGAAGGTGTACGACCTTGTAGTCAAGCGTTTTCTCGCGGTGTTTTTCCCGCCGGCCGAGTTCATGCAGACCACGCGCATCACGGAGGTGGCCGGGCATTCATTCAAGACTGAAGGCAAGGTGCTCACCGAGCCGGGCTGGCTCGCGGTGTATGGCAAGGCGCTGCAAACCGCAGACGAAGCCGATACCAATCTGTGTGCAGTCGAGCAAGGCGAGAAGGCCGCGACCCGCAGCGTTGAAGCGCGCGCCAATCAGACCAAGGCGCCACCACGTTACTCGGAAGCCACCCTGCTCTCGGCGATGGAAGGCGCGGGCAAGCTGATCGAAGACGAAGAGTTGCGCGCCGCGATGGACCAAAAGGGCCTGGGCACACCAGCGACGCGCGCGGCCGTTATCGAAGGCCTGATACGCGAGGAATACATCCACCGCAACGGCCGTGAATTGCAGCCGACCGCCAAAGCGTTTTCGCTGATGTTCGCGCTGCATCACTTCGGCGTCACCGAGCTCGCCTCCCCGGAGCTCACCGGCGAGTGGGAGCACAAGTTGAAATTGATGGAGGCCGGCAAGCTCAAGCGCGAGGCCTTCATGCAACACATTACCGACGTGACCGGTGACATGGTCAATCGCATTCGTGACGGCAACATTCCCGACACCGCGTTTGCCACGGTTGATGCGCCCTGTCCCAAGTGCGGCGGCCTGGTGCAGGAGAATTACCGCAAGTTCCAGTGCCTATCCTGCGAATTCAATTTGTGGAAGGTCGTCTCTGGTCGCGAGTGGGCTGCCGAGGAAGTCGCCGAATTGATCCGCAACAAAATCATCGGCCCGCTTACCGGCTTTCGCAGCAAGATGGGCCGCCCGTTTGCCGCGTCCCTCAAGCTCAGCGACGAAGGCCGCGCCGAGTTCGATTTCGGCCAGCT
>JANNCZ010000340.1:0-2541 GCA_031387185.1 Burkholderiales bacterium | reverse complement strand
GCCCACCGCCTTGGCCGCGACCGTGTCATCCAGACTCGCCAGCACGGCCTGCCAGCGTACCTTCACCTGCGCGAGCAGTTGCTGCGCTTCACTCACGCGGTCACCCACCAGCTCGTCTTTCGAAAGCGAATCGTCATCCGGGTTCACCGGCAGCACCGGCTGGCGCAAGAACGCCGCCAGCGCATCAATGAGTTTGAGCTTGTTGGCAATCGAAAGCTCGATGTTGATGCGCTCAATGCCGTCGGAGTAATCGCCCAGCTTGTTCAAGGGGATCACCACGTCTTCATTGATCTTGAACGCGTTGGTGTGCTTGGCAATCGCCGCCGTGCGGGCACGATCCAGCCAGAACTTCTTGCGCGTCTCGGCCGAGATCGCCACAAAGCCCTCGGCCCCGCGCGCATTGCAGATGCGCACCACTTCGCTGGTGGCCTTGGCGACGGCGTTGTCATCGTCACCGGTAATGTCGCCGACCAGCACCATCTTGGGCAGCTTGCCGCGGCGCGATTTGGTCGCGTAGCCCACGGCCTTGAGGTAACGCTCGTCAAGGTGCTCCAGACCCGCCAGCAGCACTGGTTGAAGAACCGCTCCTGGAGCGCCTGTCGGGCCACCATCGGCCCCTGATCCGCCACCAGAGCCACTCTTGGCGGCATTCCCTTGCGCAATTTCAGCCCAGCCCTTCTTCGTCTCGGCGTCGAGGTAATCCTTGATCTCGACAATCGCCGGCACCGAATCGCGCACCTGGCCAAAAAACTCCAGGCACACCGTGCGCGTGAACTTGGGCATGCGGTGCAGGATGAAGCGCGCCGACGTGATGATGCCGTCGCAACCTTCCTTCTGGATGCCCGGCAGGCCACTCAGAAACTTGTCCGTCACGTCCTTGCCCAGCCCCGCCTTGCGAAAGCTGCGCCCTTCAATCGCCAGCACGTCCGGCTCGCCATGTGGCGTCTTGCCATCTTTCTTGAACTTCTGCACCGCAAAGCGCGCCACGGCCGCGTCGTGAATCTTGCCCAGGTTGTGGTCGAGCCGCGTGATCTCCATGAAGAACCCGTTGGTATCGACCATGCGCCACGAGGCCAGGTTGTCGATGGCCGTGCCCCACAGCACCGCCTTCTTGCCGCCCGCGTTCATGGCCACATTGCCGCCAATGCACGACGCATCAGCCGATGTCGGGTCCACGGCAAACACCAGGCCATCAAGCTCGGCCGCGTCCATCACGCGGCGCGTCACCACCCCGGCGCCGCACTCGATCACCGCGTAGTCTTTATCGACCCCCGGCAGTCGCACGCGCTCCACCTTGCCCAAGGCATCCAGCTTCTCGGTATTAATGACAGCAGACCATTTGGTCAGCGGCACGGCACCGCCGGTGTAACCCGTGCCGCCTCCGCGCGGAATGATCGTCAGCTTGAGATCAATGAGCTCGCGCACCAGCTCGGCACACTCTTCCTCGGTATCCGGGTTCACCACCACAAACGGGTATTCGACGCGCCAGTCGGTAGCGTCGGTCACGTGCGACACGCGCGCCATGCCGTCAAAGGCAATGTTGTCGCGGCGCGTCACGCGTGAGAGGCGCTTCATGCACGCCTTGCGCAAGCGCGCCATCTCGTCAAACTCGGCATCAAAATCGCTCACCGCCTGCTTGGCCGCCGCGATCAGCTTCTCCACCTCGCCGCCAACCTGCGCGACTTCCAGACCATCCTTCTGGTAAGTGCGGCGCCGCTGCTCCATGTCCGTCAGCCGATGCAGCATGGCTTCCACCAGCGCAGCCCGGCGCTTCGGGTTATCGAGCAGGTCATCCTGCAGGTAAGGGTTGCGCTGCACCACCCAGATATCGCCCAGCACCTCATACAACATGCGCGCCGAACGGCCGGTGCGGCGTTCGCCACGAAGCGTGGAAAGAATCCCCCATACCTCTTCGCCCAACAGGCGAATCACGATCTCGCGATCGGAGAACGACGTGTAGTTATAGGGAATCTCGCGCAGCCGAGGGGGCGCCTCAGGCAACGCAGCATCGGGCAACGCCTCGGGAGGCACGTGCGACAGGTCAGTCATGGGGTGCGGTGTGCGCCTCCAGTGGGGCGGAGTTGCGCTCTTGATTTAAGTCAAGATTCTACCGCAGTGCAGCAGGGGGATTGGGCTAAGAGCCTTGGGGGACAAGGGTTTCTAACCAGTTTGCAGAGGTAAGCAAGAGGCCTCAATACCTAATCAGCTTTGGACGCAATCGATTCCAACAACGTCCAGTGATTGAATCGTCGGTGCGTTCGCGCAAATCTCCAGTGCCGCTTGCTTCAAAAAAGTGGTCAAGGCCGAAAATTGCACCAACTGCGCCTGCCCTGGAATCTTCCATTTCTTTTTATCAAGTCGAAACAAAACAAGGATTCCGTTGCGACTGTTTTGTCCGTCTTTTAGATATTGACCAACAAGCTGCGTCTTTAGTGTATCGACCAGATCAATCGCCGAGTATCGCCCTTTATCAACGGGCTTAATTGCGAGCAATTTACAGTGGAATTCAACAAGGCCCATTACCATATTGAACGCAATGCC
>JANNCZ010000280.1:0-3219 GCA_031387185.1 Burkholderiales bacterium | reverse complement strand
AGGTGGCGGACGTATTCACTGATGGACTTCAGGCCCATTGCCCGCGCAGTCGATTCGATCGCGTCACGCTCTTCGGCGGTCAGCCGCACATTGGCAAAACTGTCACGCGGGGTGTCGGCTTTGGGGCGGGCCATGCGGGAGAATCCTTCTAAAATTAACTGCAATGTTTTTGTGATACAAAATCATAACTGGAATGTTTTTGTGTGACAACAACTCTTTTTGCTTTTTTGTGAGTTCCTTTGGCTGAAGGATGTCTGCATGCCAAATCGCATATTGCCGTTGACTCAAAACCAGTTGCTAGATGTGCTGTTGCAGGCCGTCGACCGTTCGGGCTGGCAAGCGCTGACGCTGGCCGCGCGAAAGCCTTTTCGCCTGCGCATTCACACATCCGAAGAACGCGGTTTCGATGTCCTGGCATACATATGGAATTGCACGCATGGAGGGGTGCGGCGCGCGCGGCGGACGAGTACCGTATTCAATTGACTGGCGTCGTGCCGTCACTCGATCCCCAAGTAACGACGCTGCTGTTAGGGTGGCATGCCGGCTACGAAGTGTTCGTGGCGTTTGACATTGATCGTCACAGTGGACAGGCCAGCTCGTCTCCCTCGATTCAGATCAAGGAAGAAACCTTGTCGCAAGCACACCAGAATGCGTTTGCACATTACCGGCGCCACACAGGCGAGATTGCCATTGCGTTCCGGCCGGAATTTTTTGTCGACTACGCATTGAGTTCCAGGGTTTTGCACAAGCCGGGGACGGCGTCCAAAGATCTGGCTCTGCTTGACCGGCTCGATGCGGTGTCGGAGCGTGAAATCGAGGCCATCCCAAATCTTGCCCGGCAGCAAGTCATCGCGCAGATCACCAGAAAGTACCGCGCACATGATTTTCGCAGCCGCGTATTGGGGGCCTACGGACATCGCTGCGCGTTCTGTGGGCTGCAACTCAATCTGGTGGATGCGGCGCATATTGTGCCGGTGGCGGACAACGCGAGTACAGATGAAACCTCGAACGGCATCGCGCTTTGCAAACTGCATCATGCAGCGTTCGACCGCAATCTCCTGTCAATCGATGAGGCGTACCGAATCGAACTGAGTCAGGCGGAAAGCGCCCGCCTCCATTCCGGGAACCGGCACGGCGGCATGCTGGCTTTTCAAAAAAATCTGAAACCCGCAATCATCCTTCCACATGACCGGCGGGATTACCCGAAGCGGCGCTACCTCGTCAAGGCGCGCGAAATCAGGAAATGGTTGCCGTAGTGGCGCTCCGGTTTGTGCTGAGCGCATCCGCGACACCGCGCAAGCGCAGCGGATAAAAATTCGCTTCGGACTGAAACCGTTGGTGCAGGCGGTTATGGTAAGAGAAACAGTGAAAACCGTTGGTGCGAGCGGTTCAGCGGCCTCTGCACTTCAGCGCCAGGTCTTCTTCTTCTTCCAGCGCCGGTGGCCGCGCGCCGATTCTTCCTTGATGCCAAGGTAGAACTCCTTGATGTCTTCCTTCTCCATCAGGGCGGCACAGGTGTCTTCCATGACGATGCGGCCGACTTCAAGCACGTAGCCGAAGTCGGCGGTTTTGAGCGCCATGTGCGCGTTTTGCTCGACCAGCAGGATGGTGGTGCCGCGCTCGCGGTTGATGCGGAGGATGATCTCGAAAATGTCCTTGGTGAGCAACGGCGAGAGGCCGAGTGAAGGCTCATCGAGCAGCATCAGTTTCGGGTTCGAGAGCAGCGCGCGTGCAATTGCCAGCATTTGCTGTTGGCCGCCGGAGAGCAGGCCGGCATCCTGTTTTGCGCGTTCGCGCAGGATCGGAAAATAGCCGAAGACAGTCTCAATGTCGCGCGCCACGCCGTCGCGGTCCTTGCGCGTGTAGGCGCCCATTTTCAGGTTGTCTTCCACCGACAACAGCGGAAACACCTCGCGTCCCTCGGGCACGTGGCTGATGCCGGCGCGCACGATGCGGTCCGGGTTCCAGCCCTGAATCTCCTCAGACCCGAACTTGATCTGGCCCTTGTTCGGGTCAATGATGCCGGAGATGGTTTTGAGAATCGTGCTCTTGCCCGCACCGTTGCCGCCGAGTACGGTGGCGATCTTGCCTTCCTTCACCGTCAGGCTGACGCCGCGCAGCGCCTGCACCGGGCCGTAGCTCGACTCGACGTTGAGGAGTTCGAGGATCGGTGCGACGGCCGGAGCGCCGTCTGGCTTGCCGCTTTGTGTACTCATTGACGCGCTCATTCCTGCTTCCCCAGATACGCTTCAATCACTTTGGGGTCGCTCTGCACTTCGCGCGATGTCCCGATCGACAGCATCTCTCCCTGCGCCAGCGCCAGCACCCGGTCCGACACGCGCGATACCAGGCTCATGTCGTGCTCGACCATCAGCACGGTGACGCCGAGGTCTTTCTTGATGTCTTCTATCCAGAACGCCATGTCGTCGGTTTCTTCCGGGTTGAGGCCGGAGGAGGGCTCATCGAGCAAGAGCAACTTCGGGCCAATGCACAGCGCGCGACCGAGTTCAACCACTTTGCGCACGCCATAGGGCAGGCCCGCCACCATGCTGTCGCGATGGTGCTGCAATTCCAGAAAATCGATTACCTTTTCGACCGCTTCGCGATGTTCGATTTCAGCGCGCCGCACCGAGGGCATGAACAGCAACTCCTGCCAGAGCGAAGTCGCGGTGTGGTTGTGGCGCCCGATCAGCAGGTTTTGCAGCACCGAGGCGTGCTCGAACAACTCGATGTTTTGAAACGTGCGTGCGATGCCAAGGTTGGCAACGCGGTGCGGCGTCATGCCGGTGATGTCGCGGCCCTCGAAGGTGATGCGCCCCGAGGTCGGCGGGTAGATCAGGCTGATGAGGTTGAAGATGGTGGTCTTGCCTGCGCCGTTTGGCCCGATGATGGTGAATACTTCGCCTTGCTGCACTTCGAACGAGACATTGGTGACGGCCTTGACGCCGCCAAACTGGATCGACAGGTCCTCGACTTTGAAGAAGCTCATCGCGTCACCGTCATTTGAGCCGGTCCGACTTCATGTAAGTCTTCTGCCGCCGGAACATGCCGCGCCGGTAGAACGGAAACAGCGAAAAGTAAGTGCGGATCTTGACCCAGCGCCCGTAAATGCCGAGTGGTTCAAATATCAAAAAGCCGATCAGGATCAAGCCAAAAATCGTTGGCTGCAAGCCGGTCTGCTGGCCAATCGCCGGGGGCAGCACGTCCTTGGCGAACACG
>JANNCZ010000196.1:0-8596 GCA_031387185.1 Burkholderiales bacterium | reverse complement strand
CTTGGCCTTTTGGCGGATTTCGGTGAACAGGTGCAGCCAGCCTTCGGCCACGCCGGGGCTGTGGGCGAGGGTGCGGTAGAGGTTGAGAAAGCGGCCGCCGCGCTCGGCTTTGATTTTGGTGATGAGGGGCGCGAGCTCGGGGTGGGCGGCTTCGTCGATCAGGGAAATGCGGGACATGGACGGGTCTCTTGAAGTGGATAAGTGGAGAAGTGGTGAGGTGGGGCGCTGGGGGAGGTGAACGGGGTCGAAACGGTAGGGGTGGGGTGCGCACGGCGCGGGCTGGAGGCAAGCGCCGCAGCGCTGCGAAAGCAAAAGCTGCGGTATTCTCGCATGCCAATGAGCAAGCGATAAATAAGGAAGCACAAGCAAATATGGAAAAGCGCGTTTTGATTGCGGGCGGCGGCCCGGTGGGGCTGGTGACGGCGCTGGCGCTGGCGCAGCAGGGCATTCCGGTGACGGTGTTGGAGGCCGAGACCACGCTCGCCATTGACCAGCGCGCCGGCAGTTTTCATCCGCCGACGATGGATATGCTGGAGCCGCTCGGCATTGCCGCCGAGATGAAGAAGACCGGCATCAAGATTCCGCGCTGGCAGATTCGTGACCGCCAACAGGGCTTGATTGTTGAGTGGGATCTGGCGGTGATCGCGGACATCACGAACCATCCCTACCGGCTTCATCTGGAGCAGCATCGTTTGACGCCGATTGCGCTGGCGCTGTTGAAGCCGTATGCGCATGCCGAGGTGCATTTCGGTCACGAGGTAAGCGGCATCGAAGCGCGAGCGGAGGGCGTGACGGTAACGTGCACGACAAAAGATGGCCCGCGCAGTTTCGACGGCGCATGGCTGATCGGCTGTGATGGCGGGCGCAGCGTGGTGCGCAAGTGGACGGGTACGGAGTTTGAAGGCTTCACCTGGCCCGAGCGCTTCATCGTGATCTCGACGCCGCACGACATCGGCCAGCATGGCTATACCGGCAATGCCTACATTGCCGACCCCGAAGAGTGGATCGCCATTTTCCAGATGCCGCACGAAGGCCCGCCGGGCCTGTGGCGTTTTGCCATGCCGGTGGTGCCCGAGCACAGTGATGAATTCGCGCTCGCGTCGGCCGAGGTGCAGCGCCGGCTCAAGGGGTTTCTGCCTGCCGACCAAGGCGACTACGAAGTGCCGTATTGCGGCATTTACAAAGTGCATCAGCGCGTCGCCAAAGAGTGGCGCAAGGGGCGCGTGATTCTCGCGGGTGACGCGGCACACATCAACAACCCGCTCGGCGCGTTTGGCTTGAATGGCGGCATTCACGATGCCATCAACCTCGCGGCAAAGCTTGGCGCCGTGTGGCGCGGCGAGCAGGGCGAAGATCATCTCGACCTCTATGTGCGTCAGCGCCGCACCGCCAACATCGAATTCGTGCAGAGCAACTCGATCCGCAACAAGGAAATGATGGAGGAGCGCGACCCGGTGAAAAAGCAGCAGCGCTTCGCCGAGCTGCGCGCGAGGGCCGCCGACCCCACATCGGCGCGCGAGGCCATGCTGATAAGCTCAATGATTGGCAGTGTGCAGCGTGCGGCGGAGATCAAGTAGATGCAGATTGCGCCAACACAGATTACACAAACGCAGATCGCGCAAACGCGGATCATATAAAACAACAGGAGACTGAAGATGCTCAAGCAATACCTGGTAGCTAGCGCCATCGCCTGCGTCACCGCCACGGCGCTGGCGCAGCCTTATCCGAACAAACCGGTCAAGATGCTGGTGGGCTACACGCCGGGCGGCGCGGTGGACGCCGGCGTGCGCCCGCTGTCGCGCGTGCTCGAAGTGCTGTTGGGGCAGCCGATCATCATTGAATACAAGCCGGGTGCGGCCGGCGGCGTGGCGATGGAGATGATCGCCAAGATGGCACCCGATGGCTATACCCTGCATTACTTCGACAGCGGCCCGCTCACGGTCGCGCCGCATCTGAACAAGGTGGGTTACCACGTGCAAAATTCATTCACGCAACTCGGGCATATCTGCGGCAGCGGCAGCATGCTCGCGGTGCATCCGTCAACGCCGTTCAAAAGTGTGGCAGAGGTGATTGCGCTCTCCAAGATGGAGCCGGCCAAATGGAGCTACGGCACCTCGGGCGTCGCCGGGCCGCATCATTTGTCGGGCGAACTCTTCAAGAGCGTCACTGGCGCACCACTGCTGCACATTCCCTACAAGGGCGGCGGGCCGGCGATGACCGATCTGTTGGGCGGGCAGGTGCCGATGTTGTTCACATCGCTCGCACCGGCGGTGGGCGCCGTCAAGTCCGGCCGCATCCGCCCGCTCGCAGTGACATCGCCAAAACGCTCGACCGCGTTTCCCGACGTGCCGACGATGGACGAGGCCGGCCTCAAGGGCTTCGACTCGACCGCCTGGTATGGCATCGCCGGCCCCGCTGGTTTGCCGGCTGAAGTAGTCGCGCGCTTCTCGGCGGCGTTACTGAAGGCCGGGCAGGACAAGGCCCTGGTCGATCAGATCAATGCCACCGGCTGCGAGACCGAAATGCTCACGCCCGCTTTGACGGTAGAGAAGATCAAGGTCGATTCAGTGAAGTGGGGCAAGGTGATCAAGGACACCAACATGAAGGCGGAGTAAGAGTAAGCCCGAGTGGAACGTGGCATCAATCAACAGCGCAGGAGCAATGATGGTGAATAAACGTATGACCTCTCGGACCCTGATCGTGTCTGCAATCGGCACCTTCGGCACCTTCAGTCTGCTCGCTGCGCTGAACGCACACGCGCAGCCCTATCCCAACAAGCCGGTGCGGGTGTTTCTTGGCTACACCGCAGGCGGCGCGTCCGACGGCGCCATGCGTCCCCTTGCCAAGGTGCTCGAAGGCCTGCTCGGGCAGGCGATCATCATCGAGCCCAAGCCGGGCGCGGCTGGTGCGGTTGCCGCAGATCAAGTATCGAAGGCCGCAGCCGACGGCTACACGCTGTATTTTGCCGACAGCGGGCCGCTCACCGTGGGGCCGCATCTCACCAAGGTGGCTTACAACCCGGTGACTTCGTTCACCCATCTGGGCGCTGTGTGCGTGTTGCCGAGCCTCCTGGTGACGCACCCGTCGGTGCCGGCGCAGAGCGTGGCCGAGTTGGTCGCGCTGACGAAGCGTGAACCCACGAAGTGGAGCTACGGCACTTCAGGTATCGCCGGGCCGCATCACATATCGGGTGAGTACTTCAAGAGTTTCACTGGGGCCAGCCTGCTGCACATTCCGTACAAGGGCGGCGCACCAGCGATGACGGATTTGATGGGTGGCCAAGTACCGATCATGTTTTCGTCACTCGGCCCTGCGGTGGGGCCGGTGAAAAATGGCCGCATTCGTGCGCTCGCAGTCACATCGGCCAAGCGCTCGGGCGCCTTCCCCGAGGTGCCGACGCTCGATGAGTTGGGACTGAAAGGCTTCGAGGCATCCGCATGGTTTGGCCTGGTGGGGCCGGCCAATCTGCCGGCAGAAGTGGTGCAGCGTCTCTCGCAGGCGTTGCTGAAAGCCGGTGAGGACAAGGCTTTGCTGGAGAATTTCAAGCAGCAGGGTTGTGATCCCGACTTCAACCCGCCAGCGGCGACGCTCGACAAGGTCAAGAGCGACTACGCCAAGTGGGGCAAGGTCATCAAGGACGCGAACATCAAGGTCGATTGATGCTCAGGCTCAAGGCCGATTGACGGTCAGCTCCATGGGAGTGGCGTGATTGCATCGGGAACTCTGAAACCGGCCCCCACCAACGGTTTCAAGCATGTATCGCCGGAAACGCGCTCCCACCAAAGCTTTCAGGGCAGGTCGCTGGCGCGGGTCAACGCCGCGATTTGATCCGCACTCAACTTGACTGACACCGACTCAGTCAAGTCATGCAACTGCGCGAGCGAAGTCGCACTCACAATCGGCGCTGTGACACCGGGCCGCGCCTGCAACCACGCCAGTGCAATCCGCGTGAGATTGGTGCGATGCGCCGCTGCCACTGCGTCCAGCGCCGCGAGAATGCGCAAGCCGCGTGCATCGAGATAGCCCGCCGCCATCGCCGCACGCGGGCTGCCGCTGGCGGTGGCGCCGGGGCGATACTTGCCCGAGAGAAATCCGCTCGCCAATGAGTAGTAGCCGATCACACCGACGTTCTCCTTGCGGCACAGCGGTTCGAGTTCTGCTTCATAACCCACGCGTTTGTAGAGGCTGTATTCGGGCTGCAGGCTCACATAGGCGGGCAGCTTGTGCGTGCGCGCGGTGTCGAGCGCTTCGGCCAGGCGTGCCGCCTTGAAATTGGACGCGCCAATGAAACGCACCTTGCCCGCTTTGATCAGGCGCGCATAGGTGTCGAGTGATTCGGTGAAGGGCGTCGCGGCATCGTCGGCGTGCGACTGGTACAAATCCACGTAATCGGTTTGCAGGCGCTTGAGCGAGGCTTCAATCGAGCGCGTGATGTGCGCACGCGATAGCCCGGTGCCGACCCCGGGCATCTCCATGCCGCACTTGGTGGCAATGACGAACTGATCGCGCCTGCCACGGCGTTTGAGCCATTTGCCGATGAGGGTTTCCGATTCACCGCCCTGGTTGCCGGGGTGCCACTTCGAGTAGGTGTCTGCGGTGTCGATGAAGTTGCCGCCCGCAGCCGTGAAGGCATCGAGCAGTTTGAATGAGGTAGCTTCATCCGCCGTCCAGCCGAAGACGTTGCCGCCGAAGCAGACGGGCGAAACCACCAGGGAAGATTTGCCGAGTTTGCGTTTTTGCATGTGAAGTTTTGTAAAGCTGGTGCGAGAGGAGAATGTGTAACGGCGGCGCGTGCTAAGGTGCGCGCCGCTCAGTAGCGACTTTAACGGAGAACACCATGCCCCGCCCGATTCTTGATGAAGCGCAGATTCACCCGGCGATCCGCGAATTCGTCGCCACCCGCGAAAACGCCATCGTGCGTGAAGTGCAGGCCGCCATCGCGGCGCATGCCGTAGTGGTGGCCGGCATGAAGATGAACCCGTTTCCGAAACAGGCGCGCAAGCTGCTCGACGCGGCGGGCATTGCGCATCACTATCTCGAATACGGCAGCTACCTCGGCGGCTGGCGGCGGCGCACCGCGCTCAAGATGTGGAGCGGCTGGCCGACCCTGCCGATGGTGTTCGTCAAAGGCATCTTGATCGGTGGTGCATCGGATTTGAAAAAATTGATCGAGAGCGGTGATCTGAAAAAACTGCTGGCGGGTTGAGAGGCGCTCCCGTCAAGCTTTCTCCGGGCCACGGTTCTACGGCTCGCGGCATCTGCGTCGTGGCAGCGCTGGTGCCGCGCCGCGTCCGCGCCGGTGCCAGCATCAGCCGCCGGCGCGGTGTCTGGCGTTCGCGGCACGGGCGGCGCCAGGGTCTCTTGAACTCTGCGTGATCGCATGCCGTTGCCGTCCGGGCCGCTCGATCCGCAACGCGCGGTCGCGCCAGTGTTCGATTTCGTCAGTGTCGTCAGTGTCCATATCCATGTCCCACGCCAGCAGCAGCATGCGCTCCCAAAGCTCGGACTGGCGCGCGCGCTGGGTAACCGTACATCTGAAATTCCCGCTGCTGCCAATTTGGCGGATGACCAGTCCGCCGCCATGCAGGTGGGTGACTGCGAAATAGCGGAACGTTTCCTTCCAGAACACGCGGGCATCCTTGATTGCCCCGGCGCGGGCTGTGCCTTCGTTGCTGCGCCAGACGCCGGCAAGCGATTCTTCGCAAGCGCGGCAGAAAGTGCCCGTACTGGTGTGCTGGGCGGCAGTCGCCAGATAAAGCGCTTGCTGCTCGCCCAGCAAGTCGGCCATGTCGCGGACGGCTTTGATGACATCTTTGCGTGTCTGTTCGAAATCGTCAGGTTCGCCGCTCATGATGTTTTCCCGCGCGTGAATTTTGCCGGTGCTGCGACCCTGGCGGCGTAGGGCGGTTTGCGGCGTGCCTTTGTTTTCTTGGCTTTTGCTGCTGCGTAATGCCACAAATCATCCAGATCATCGGGATAAATGCCCACCGCAGTCCCCGCCGCCATGAAGCGCCGCCAGTTCCCGCTGTCATTCGGGTCGTTGCTGATCGCAACCTTGAATTCTCCACTGCCTTTGCCGCGCATCTGGTAAATCACCAGCGACCCGGTGAACCGGTTGGCGATGGCGAAATAATGAAAGGCACTCATCCAGGTTTCGCGCGCAGCGTTGATCGTGTCCTGTTGATCCGGCCCCGGGTTTTCCTTCCAAGTGTATTCGAGCATTTGCTTGCACAGCGCAGCGAAGTCATCGGGGTTCTTGAACAAGCCTGCCACTTTGCGGCAGCGTTCTCGTTCTTGCTGTGCAACTTGCGCCCGTTCGCGTGCCACCTGCTCCAGGATGGTATAGCGGCGCAACTGTTCATCGTTCATGTGAGACTCCTTGGTTTAAGGTGGCGGCACTGCGCCAAATCGCGATCCCGGGGCAATTGTGCGAGCACCTCGATCACTTCACTGCGCTGAATCCGGCCAGTTTGACACCATACCAACCTTTGATCCGAGGCGCGCCAATCGAGGCCAATCGAGGTCTGTTGGCAATTGGCCATATGTGCCTTACAATTAGTAAGGTAAGTCAAGGAGCCTGCCGCCATGTCCGTCGCCACCATCACCAGCAAGGGCCAGATCACCATTCCCGCTGCCGTGCGCAAAGCGCTGGGCGTGGGGTTTGGCGACCGCCTGGCGTTTGTCCGCACGCCAGCCGGCCAGTTTGAAATCGCACCGGCCAAAGAGTCGGTACGCACCCTCAAGGGATTTGGCGCCAAGTCCGGACGCAAACTATCGGTGGAACAGATGAATCAGGTCATCGCGCAGCGCCGCGCCGCAAAATGACCGGGCTCGATACCAACGTCCTGGTGCGCTACATCACCCAGGACGACGCAGCGCAATCGGCCAAAGCGGTGCGCGTAATCAATGCCCTAAACCCGGATGCGCCGGGATTCATCAGCCTCACGGCAATGACTGAATTGGCCTGGGTGCTCGAATCCGGCTATGGCATGACGCGCCGCGACATTGCCCACGCACTGCGGCGCCTGAACGACAGTCTGGAAATTCGCGTCGAAGGCGCAGCCGCAGTGCGCAAGGCCATCAACCTGTACGAATCACGCGTGCTCGATATCGCCGATTGCCTGATCGCTAGCAGTGGTGCAGCGGCGGGTTGCGAACACACGTTGACGTTTGACCGCAAGGCGGCGCGCATTGAGGGTATGCGGCTGATTGGTTGAGCGCAAAACAACTGCGCTGCACCGGACGCGTCGGCCGCTTCCGCGCGAGCCTGCGTCCCGCCCATTCTCTAGCGGATCGAAAACGGCGCCGGATACGGACGCCCGTGCGGCACACCGGCAATCACCACTTGCGAAGGTTTCAGGCTGACACTGCCGCTGCGCTTGTTGTTGCGCGTATCGACAAACTCCACTGGCCCTTGCACTACGTCAAGCAGTGTGGCGTCAGCCGGCGCGCCGAGTTGCAGCGTGCCGTGCTTGGGCAAGCGGTTGATCACCTTGGCCGGATTGGCCGTGGCCATGGTGACAACCTGTTCGAGCGTGAAGCCGAGCGTGAGGAATTTGCTCATCACCCAGGTAAGGTAGGGCATGCCGGGCGAATTGCCCGAATAGACGTGAATGTCGGACGAGATCGTGTCAGGCGTCGCGCCCTGCGCTATGGCCGGTTCGGCCACAGTGAAATCAAAGCTGCCGCCGCCGTGGCCGACATCGAAGATCACGCCGCGCCGCTTGGCCGCGAGCGCAGCCGGCAACAGCTTGCCATCCTGCACGATGTTGGTGAACTTGCCCGCGAGGTTGGGTGCGCCGGAGTAGCAATGCGTCAGCACGTCACCGGGGCGCAACAGGTCGAGAATGTCCGACATCAATTTTTCGGTTTCGACGCCGCCGATGTGCACCATCAGCTTGCCGCCGGTGCCGGCGGCGTTGATCGCGGCAAGGCAGCGCTTGAGCGGCTCGAGGCCATGCTGCGCAATCACGTTGTCCGACATGCGCACCTTGATGCCGAGCACCATGTCGCTGTTCTCGGCCAGCACACGCGTGGCCATGTCGATGTTGGCAAAGTCGATGTTGTACAACTCCGGCACCGGGAAGCCGGCGAGGCCGATGTTGGCAATGTGTAAAAACGCCCACATGCGCGTGCGCGTTTGCGCATTGATGTGACGGCGCCAGGCAGCGAAATTGTTGGCGCCTGCATCGCCCGCCGAGACCACCGAAGTCGTGCCCTGAAACGGAATCAACTCGTCAGCAGGAATCCCGATCGCCGAGCCGTAGGGGTAGACGTGCGTGTGCAGGTCGATCAGGCCCGGTGTGACGAGCTTGCCATTGGCGGGCATCACGAAGCGTGCGCGCGCGGCGGGGATGTCGTTCTCGATGGATTCGACCAGGCCGCGGTAAATGCCGATGTCGCGTCTGCCGCGCAGGTTTTGCGACGGGTCGAGCACCTCGCCGCCCTTGATGATGAGATCGAACTTGTCGTTCGGACCCATTGCGGCATGGGCTGGCGAAGCGAAGGCGGCGAGCGCGGCAGCGCTGACTGTGGACAGAACAAAATCGCGGCGATTGACCATGATGCGTCTCCTCTGGTACTGAATTTGGACGGC
>JANNCZ010000192.1:0-3395 GCA_031387185.1 Burkholderiales bacterium | reverse complement strand
CCTGGCTTCCAGCATCGCCTGGGTCAAGACCAACATCGCGCGCTTTGGTGGCGATGCGCAAACCATTTTTGTGATCGGCCACTCGGCCGGTGGCACCCACGTCGGCACCTACACCTATGACCCCGGTGCCGGCTATCTCGGACGTGATCTGGCCGGCGTCGTGTTGATTTCGGCACGCTTGCGCGCCGATGTATTGGCCGAGAACCCGAATGCGTCGGCCGTGCGCGCCTATTTCGGCAATGACGAAAGTCTTTACGAGGCGCGCTCACCGCTCACCCACGCGGCGGCGAGCAAGCTGCCGGTGTTCATCGTCAATGCCGAATACGAGAACCCGCTGCTCGATCTATACGGGCTCGAATGTGCGCACCGCATTGCAGTGGCGCACCGCCGTGCGCCGCGCTTCATGTGGCTGCCGCGGCACAACCATGTCTCCATCGTGGCCCACATCAATAGTGGCGAGGATCTGCTGGGCAACGCGATGCTGGAGTTTTTCGAGATGCGGCGCTGAAGGCGCTGGCCGGCGCGGCGGGCAGTGCGCGCTGGAAGTGATTCGTGGGATGGCGCCTACGGGCACACCCGGTTGAGCTTGCGCACCACTTTGCTTTCCGTCCAGTTTGCCGTGGCCTGGTCGAACACCGCATAGTGCGGCGTGCGCAGATGCGCCTCGAACGCGGCCTGGTCATCGTAAATTTCGTAGAGAAAAATTTTCGAAGCCTCCTGCGGATCAACACACACATCAAACTGGCTGCACCCAGGCTCATCGGCAACCGAGGCGCGTGCGTTGAGGTCAATCGCGTTGCGAAACCCGGCCAAGTGTGCCGCCTTGATCTTGAAATCGACGATAACGGCGTACATGTGAAATTTCCTTACGAGTGGATGGTGTTTGCTCAGGTGCCGCAGCGCAGCTTATCAATAGCTTTGGTGGATGGTCAGTGGTTTGCGGGTATTGCGGCCAGCGCAGATCACGCATTGGCTTCAACCCAATGCCTCGAGAACCGCGCGCGTCACCGCGCCAGTGCCGTCGCTGCCACCAATGTCGGCGGGCTTTACTTTACCTTGCGCGAACACGCTGTCCACTGCCGCTTCGAGCGCATGCGCCGCTTCAGTCAGCTTCGCTTCGCCATGTCGCTCACCGAGCCATTCCAGCATCATCGCGCCCGACAAAATTGTCGCGGTCGGGTTCGCCAGACCTTTACCGGCAATGTCGGGTGCGCTGCCGTGCGAGGGCTGAAACAGGCCGTGCTGATCGCCAATGTCGGCCGAGGGCGCATAGCCCATGCCGCAAATCAGCCCGGCACCAAGATCGGAGGTGATGTCGCCAAACTGGTTTTCCATCGGGCACACGTCGTAATCCCAGGGCTTGCGGATCATGTTGAGGCTGTAGGCATCGATGTAGCAATGGTCTGCGGTGATGCCGGGGTAGTGCTTGGCGCGCTCGACAAAAATCTGGTTCATGAAGGCCATGCCGAGAAACACGTTGGATTTATCGACGCAGGTGACCTTGCCTTTTTTCGGGTTGCGCTTCTTGCGCGCTGCGGCGAGGCGAAATGAAAAGTCGAACAGACGCTCACAGCCCTTGCGCGTGATTTCACTCATGTCGTGCACCGCTTCATCGCCGCTGGCGCTCTTGCCCATCACACTGCGGCCGCGTGCGTGAAACCAGCCTTCGGTCGATTCACGCACGATCACGAAGTCGATGTCTTTGGCACGTGGTGAGGCGAGCGGCAGCGGCAGACCGGGAATCGCGCGAATCGGGCGCACACCGGCGTAGAGATCGAGCGCGACCCGCAGATCAAGCTGCGGCGCAATCTCGGTGCCGTCGGGATAGCGGATGTCGGGCCAGCCCATCGCGCCAAACAGGATGGCGTCGGCTTTTTTGCTCGCCGCCATCGACGCGGCGGGGAATGCGTCGCCGGTGTCTTTGTAATGGTGCGCACCGCCGGGGCGGCGGTCGTAGTGCAGTTTGAATCCGTGGCGCGCCTGCACACGGTCGAGCACGGCGAGGGTGGCGTCGATCACTTCGATGCCAATGCCGTCGCCGGGGAGTACGACGATGTTGAAATCGGCGCTCACTGCGCGCTCCCCCTCATTGCTCACTCCGATGGGGGGCAAACCAGCCAAGACCCGCACTGGTGGCCGCTCTTGGCCGGTATTCGCCTGACACCCAGCCGTCGTAACCCATCTCGTCGATCAGCTTGAACAGGTAAGGATGGTTGATCTCGCCGATATCGGGTTCGTTGCGGTCCGGTACTCCGGCGATCTGGATGTGGCCGACGTCCTTGAAATACTGCCTGAACTTCATTGCGAGGTCGCCCTCGACGATCTGGCAGTGATAAAAATCCATTTGCACCATCACGCGCACGCTGCCCACCGCCTTGGCGACATCGGCGCAAATGGCATGCGCTTCATCTTGCCGGTTGAGGAAGAAGCCGGGAATGTCGCGCGTGTTGATAGGCTCGATCACCAGAATCAGATCACGCCCCGCAATCTGCTGCGCCGCCCAGGTGAGGTTCTTGACGTAGGTGGCGCGATGTTCCTCGCGTGTCCGGCCCGGCTGCATCAGCCCGGCCATCACATGCAGGCGCTGGTTGCCGAGTACCGCCTGATAAGTCAGCGCCTTCGCGAACACGGCCTTGAATTGTTCTTCGCGCCCCGGCAGCGAACCCATGCCGCGCTCGCCCTTGTTCCAATCGCCCGGCGGGCAGTTGAACAAGGCGAGCGTGAGCTTATGCTCGTCGAGGCGGGCCTTGATATCCGTTGGCGAAAAATCATACGGAAACAAAAACTCCACACCCTTGAAGCCGTCGCGCGCTGCCGCGCCAAAGCGGTCGAGGAATTCGTGCTCTTGATACATCATCGAAAGGTTGGCGGCGAACTTGGGCATTTCTAAAACCTTTGCAATAAAAACCGGAGCCACACCGGCCCCGGTGTTACAAAAAATCAGGCCATCAGAACAATTGCCAAGGCGCCGCATCAAACACAAACGCCTCGCCATTCTTGCGCAGCCGGCCAATACCGGGGAACGGCAAATGCACAGCGGCAATCGGCGTGCCGTCGGCCGCGACCGTATCGAAAATCGACTTGCGGGTGCTGCGTGCCTTGGCCTGATCCCAGTCAAACGCAACCGTGATTTCCGGGCGCGGGAACTGCACCGGCGCCACGTGCATGGTGTCGCCAATCGCCAGCAGGCGCGCCGTGCCCGACTGCACCATGTAGCAACTGTGGCCAGGCGTGTGGCCCGCAGCGTCAACCGATTTGATGCCGGGCGTCAATTCTTCGCCGAGGTTGAAGGGCTTGATGCGGTCGCCATAGGCAGCGATCGCCCGCTTGGCCGGCATCCAGCGGCCGCGCTGTGCCTCGGGCGCTTTGGCTTCTTCCGCAGCGCTGCCCCAGTA
>JANNCZ010000164.1:0-2165 GCA_031387185.1 Burkholderiales bacterium | reverse complement strand
CGCTTGGCGGTTGCGATGTGTTTCCCGAAGCGGTCCTGCCTGACGAACGTCAGCCGCGCTTCGTGGCGTGGCCCGAACCGGCACGCCTCGCGCTGGTGTTGAGTTCGGGCGGGCCGCGCGGCTTCTCGCATATCGGCGTGCTCAAAGCGCTGCACGAGATCGGCGTCAAACCTGATCTGGTGGTCGGCGCATCGGTCGGTGCATTGCTTGGCTGCGTGTGGTGCGCGGGCGCGTCGATGGCCGAGATCGAACAACTCGGTCTCGACTTTGATTTCAAATCCCTGGTGCGCCTGTCGCTCACCAGTGGCTACAAGTTGTCCGGCAGTGGCGTCGCACATTTCGTCAATCAGGAAATCTCGAAGCGCCTCGGTCACACCGCACTGGAGCGCTTGCCGGTGCGCTTCGCGGCGATGGCGGCCGACACCCAGAGTGGCGAGTTGGCGGCCTTCAACCGCGGCGACGCAGGCCGTGCGGTGCAGGCCTCGGCGGCGATACCCGGCCGCTTTGATCCGGTGCTGATTCGCGGACGCCTGTATGCCGATGGCGACCTGATGGCGCCGATGCCGGTGCGCTGGACGCGCAGCGCGGGCGCGCGCAAAATCATTGCCGTCGATTGCAGCGCGCGTGTCGACAACGCGCCGCCCGGCTCAGAAGGCTACCGCGAGGCTGATCTGAAAAAGCGCGCCCTCAGTGACGCGGAAGCGAAATTCGCCGACCTCACATTGCATCCCGACATCGGCTACTGGGTGCGTCTGACGCGCGAGTACCGGGAGCACACCGCCAAGCTGGCGTATGACTACACGATGGCCCGGCGCAAAGAGCTTGAGAAAGTGATGAGCGGATAAGCGGTGCGCGGCCCGCGCATCGCACTCAAGCAGAATCAGCAAACACGTTCCGGAATGCCTTGCGTTTGACCGTGCGGTACACCGCGAAATCCGCGCGGTCGATGGTGATGATGTCGGTCACGCCGTTCTGGTTGGCCAGCCATACGAGCGAAGCGTCTGCCAGATCCATCGGGCGGTCGGCATATTTGCGCATCATGCGCGACAGACCGGGCAAATCATCGGCTTCAAGTGAGGCGATGTGCATCAAGCCACGGGTGTGTCCGTGATGCAGCCAATCAAGAAAATCGCCCTGGGCGGCAGCCGAAAAATCAAGAAAATACATCACCTCGGAAATGGCTGCCCAGGTGGTGTGGCAACGCAATTGCGCGCCATGGGTGCGAAAAAATTCGACGGCGTGGGCGTGATGGTGGTCGCGGCAGTTGTACAGCGCGGCCAGCGGCCCGCTGTCAGCCAGTACGTTTAGCATTCAGGCGTTCGCGCACCACTTGTTTGATCTGCGCCGATTGACGCCTTGCGTCGCCATGCCGCCCGAAATGCGCCGCGCCAAGTTCGAACAGTCCGCCGCCAGCCGCATCATCATGCGCTGAAGACAGATTCTTCAATGCCTGTTTGACCAGTGCCGATTTGGTGAGTCCGGTTTGCCGGTTCAGACGCGCGACCAGCCTGGATTCGGCTTCGGTCAGACGGATGGTGAGAAATTGGGCGCGCATGATGTGAAGAACGTAACACAAATGTTTTTAGATGTGTCACGCCCGGCCAAAGCGCTTGTCGCCGCGCGGACAGCTTTCAATCGCCACCGCAACCGCCACCGCAGCCGCCGCCATCCCCTCCGCTATCCCCGCTGCTGCTGCCGTCGCCGAAACCATCGGTGCTGCCATCGACAGAGCTGCTCGAAAAATCACCGCCGCAGTAAATGATCGCGCCACCGGCAGCAGCTGCGCCCACTTTAAGGCCAGAGCAATCAGGCGCGTAACGAAAGCCGTTCACGATGTTCAGCTTGGTATCGAGCGCAAAAATCAGCGGCAGGCGTGTTGGCTTGGCGGGGTTGATGTTGTCCTCGCGGCAAGCGTGCCACCAGCAGCGGCGCAAGCCTGCATTCATCTGGCTGCTGCCGTTGCCGCCTAGCGCAGCGGCAGGTGTGTGGTGGAAGAAGCGCCCAAACGCCTGTTGACAAAATGCTTCGTAGGCACGGGTGTGCAGGATGAATTCATGCCATAGATCGTCCACCACTTGCGAGGGCATCGACACGTATTGGTGGCCGCTGCGTGAGTAGGTCATGAAAAACTGGCGCAAGCCCTGTGCGACGAGCGAACAATCCTT
>JANNCZ010000078.1:0-19761 GCA_031387185.1 Burkholderiales bacterium | reverse complement strand
GCGTGGTACAGCGAGTGGTTCAGTGACTTGATGGGCATCGCCTGTTGCTGCGCCATGGTCTGGTACGGCGCACGCGTCACGTTCAAGAGCATGGCCGACAACGCCATGTCGATCAAGACCCTGGTCACACCCGAGTGGTGGTCGCTGGCGCCCCTGCCGTTGTGCTTTGCGCTACTCGCGATTGAATTCGTGTTTCGCATGCGCCGCCTGGCGCAGGGCGAGCGCGTCGCGCGCAACGATGCGGTGAGCGCGGCCTAGAGCCACTCGGTGGTACAGCCCGGGCGACCCTCCCCCCCACCGCTCAAGGCAACCACCCGCCTGCTTGCAGACGTGCGCGCCTGTACGCTTTGCGCAAGCTACTTGCCCCTTGGGCCGCGCCCGGTGTTGCAGGTGCATCCTGCTGCGCGCATCCTGATTGCCGGGCAGGCGCCGGGGAGCAAGGTGCATGCGAGCGGGGTGCCGTTTGACGATGCCAGCGGCGAGCGCCTGCGCGCCTGGATGGGCGTCGACAAGGACACGTTCTACGACGCCAAGCGCATCGCCATCCTGCCGATGGGATTCTGCTTCCCCGGCACCGGCACCTCCGGCGATTTGCCGCCACGGCCCGAATGCGCGGCAACCTGGCGCAAGCAGTTGCTCGCCCGCATGCCGCACATCGAGTTGACCCTGATCATCGGTCAGTACGCGCAGGCCTGGCATCTTCCCGAGGCCTGTAAAGCCACCCTCACCGATACCGTGCTGGACTGGCGCAGCCATTGGCCCGCCGTGCTGCCGCTGCCGCACCCCAGCCCGCGCAACAACATCTGGCTCAAGCGCAACCCGTGGTTCGGCAAAGAAGTGGTTCCGAAACTGCAAGGCCGCATATCCGCGCTGCTCGGCTAACCCGCGCCCGGCTCCGTGCCGCCCGCATTCCATGCCGTGACGCCAAGAGTTGCCGGCGTCGAAACCGGCGTCGCGCGTTTGACCATTTAATTTAATATGTCTGCGGTACATTCTCGACTGCCCGCAAAACTCCTCACAGCTTGGTCGCTTGCGGCGCTTCTTTTTCTCCGAAAGGCATGCCATGAACCAGTTTGAAATCGTCAAGGCCACCGAGTTGTTTCGCAACGTCTCGGATGAAGACATCAACAAGATCGTGGCCCTGTGCACCGAGAAGGCCTATGCCAAAGACAGCGTGATCATGGAAGAAGGCAGCGCCGGGGACGAGCTCTATATCCTGCCCAAGGGCCTGGTCGGGATCGACGTGCGCATCGGCGAGAACACCTATCGCCAGCGCGCCTACGAAGTCATGCAGGGTGATGTCTTCGGTGAGCTCGCGCTGTTTGGCCACCGCCGCAGCGCGCGCGTGCGCGCCCTCGAAGACGTGACCATCCTCGCGATTCCCTGCGCGCCGCTCAAGCAATTGATGCGCGATGTGCCGCGCATCGGCTATTACGCGATGTCGAATCTCTCGGCGATCCTTGCCGAGCGCCTGGTGATGGCCAACATCAACATGCAGGACATGATGTCCAAGCATCACCAGATCGGCGCCTGATGGCGCCGCGCGTCACCCGGCCACTGCCCAATTCACACGGCAGAATGCGGGCCCGGTGATGCGCAACCCGTTTGAAGCGCCGGCAAGCTCGCCGGCCGCCGCAGCGATCACGTCATCGTCCAGCTCGTCGGCCACTTCACCTGCCACCTCACCTGCCACCACCCCCGCCCCGGCACGCAGCTTCTTCGCCGACTGCGGCGGCGTTTATGCGCTCAACGCCGTGGTCGGCTTCCTGTTTGCCTGCACCGGTCCGGTGGCGATCATCCTCACCACCGGTGCACGCGGTGGGCTGTCCGAATCCGACATTTCGTCATGGATCTTCGGCGCGTTTTTTCTCAACGGCTTTTTCACCATTGCGCTCTCGCTCTATTACCGGCAGCCGCTGGTGCTGTTCTGGAGCATCCCGGGTGCGGTGCTGGTCGGCCCGGCGCTCACGCACCTGACCTTTCCCGAAGTGATCGGCGCCTTCCTCGCCACCGGCGTGCTGATGCTGGTGCTGGGGCTGTCGGGTTGGGTCAAGCGCGCGATGGATGCCGTGCCCATGCCGATCGTGATGGCGATGGTGGCCGGTGTGTTCCTGCGCTTCGGCCTTGACCTGGTGCTTGCGTTTCACGAACAGCTCTGGGTGGCGCTGCCGATGACGCTGGTATTTGTAGGCCTCACGGTGTGGCCGCGCGTGGCGCGCGTGTTCCCGCCGTTGGTCGGTGCCCTGGCCGTAGGTGCGGTGGCGGTGTGGCTGCTCGGCGCCTACAAGCCGCCAGCCGGCGCGCTCTTCGGCTTGGTACAGCCCAACCTCTACACGCCGCAGTTCAGCTGGACCGCCATGTTCGAACTGGTGGTGCCGCTTGCGATCACCGTGCTGGTGGTGCAGAACGGCCAGGGCATTGCGATTCTGCGCACCAACGGCCACAACCCGCCGATCAACGCCATCACCATTGCCTGCGGCGTGGGTGCGTTTGTCACAGGCCTCGTCGGTACCGTGTCAACGTGCCTCACCGGCCCGGTCAACGCGCTCATTTCGTCCAGCGGCGAGAAAGAGCGGCAATACACCGCAGCGATCATGGTCGCCATCCTCGGCCTGGGCTTCGGCCTGTTCGCGCCGTTCTTCACGCGCCTGATGCTGGCGATGCCGCCGGCCTTCATCGCCACGCTGGCGGGCCTGGCCATGCTGCGCGTGCTGCAGACCGCGTTCGTATCGTCGTTTCGCGATCACTCCACGCTCGGGGCGCTGGTGTGCTTCCTCGTCACCGTGGCGGACGTGCCGATCTTCGGTATCGGCGCGGCGTTCTGGGGGCTGGTGTTCGGGCTGGTGACGACGTGGGTGCTGGAGCGGCAGGCCCCGGCAGCCGGCAAGTAATCACCCTGAAATCCATGTATGGGAGCCACTCTTTTGCGCTACACGCCCGCAAAGCAGGTTTGAGCGGGGGATGCGGGAGCGGCGGGAAACCCAAGGCGGGAACGGAAAACAGAAGTAGCAGATCTCTTAAACGGTCAGCTGGCGTATCATTTCCACGCAAACCACCCCGGAGAATGATCATGTTCTCCTCTGTCATGGACATCGAAGCACAAGCCCTCGGCCTCACCCCGAGGCAGCGTGCCCATCTGGCCGGCAAGCTTCTGTCCCGTCTGTCGCCGGATGCGGAGATTGAAGAGGCATGGTCGGCAGAAGCCATCCGCCGCCTCGAAGAAATGGAAAATGGCAGCGTGACCGGCATCGCGGTTGAAGAGACGATCGCGCGCGCGCCGCGCGATTCTGTGATCGTCTCTACGCACCCGCTTGCCGACGAGGAACTGGTCGAAGATGCCGTCTACTATGCGAGACAGGTAAACGCCGCATTGGCCGGGGACTTCATCGCGGAATTCGAAAGATCTGTTGCGCTGCTGCGCCAATACCCGCGAATCGGATCGCCTTGGCGGGGTGGTGTTTGAGGCGCTTGCCGATGCGCCGGGTGGTGCAGATCTGTGTTGCCGAATCCATTTCGCGAAGCTGATTTGCACTTCGATATAGTACCTAATAGTGGTACCATTCTAGTATGAAGCGAAAACACCAGCGCACACTCAAACTGATCTTCGCCCGCCCGGTAAGTGGAAACGTCCAGTGGCGCGATATCGAGGCACTGTTCGTTGAATTGGGGGCCGAAGTCAGCGAGCGCGAGGGTAGCCGCTTCGCGGTGGTCCTGTTTGGGGAAGTCCGGGTGTTTCACCGGCCCCATCCCTCCCCGGATACGGACAAAGGCGCAGTGGAGAGCATTCGCAAATGGCTGGAACAACACGGAGTGGAACCATGAACCTGATGACTGTAGGCGGATACCAGGCGAAGATTGAATACGATGAGGAACTCGACCTGTTTCGCGGCGAGATTCTCGGCCTAAGCGGCGGCGCTGATTTTTATGGCAAGAACCCGAAGGAGCTGCGCACCGAGTTCAAGAAATCGCTCCAGGTCTTTCTTGATGTGTGCACGGAAAAAGGCATTGAACCGCGGCGCCAGTTCTCCGGCAAATTCAACCTGCGCATTCCTCCCGAACTGCACGAAAGACTCGCCATCGAAGCACAGGCGCAGGGCAAGAGCATCAACACGCTGGCCCAAGAGGCACTGAAGGAGCGAGTCGCTGCGTAAGGTAAACACAGCGGACTCACTCACGGCAACCATTTCCCCCGCATTGCGCCGTGCCCGCACCGCTACCCTGCGGCCTGCGCTTCATGGTGCACCCCAGAGCCAGAGTCGCCTTTGAGGAGCGCGGGCCGCATTGACAAAGCGGGTGCCGGGTTGGCTATTGCGCACCCTGTATCGCCCGTTGATCGGGGTGACGGTGGCGCAGTTTGAGCGGGGGATGCGGGAGCGTGAGTCTTAACGCTGGAATCAAAAGTAGTCCGCGCTCAATACAGACGGAACAGGTGTGCGAGCACGAACACAAGTCTTTTCCAAATCAGGTATGAGCCTGGAGAGAATGAAGATAGGGCGGGGCGGCTCAGGCAATGCGCGCACCGACTCATCATTCGCCACCCCGATAGGCCGCTCGATGCCGGAGAGTGCGTATTCTGCGACGAGCCGGTTCTTTTCCCAGCACAAACCGGCCTATCGTCGGCTTGTCATCGGACGCCTTGATCTGCGCATCCACCGCGCTGAGATAAAAATTGCGCTGCCCGGCATGCCCGGGCTTGAATGCCGTGGCCTTGAGTTCGACCACCACATAGTACTTCAGGCGCGTGTGATAGAACAGCAAGCCGATAAAAAATTCAGCGCCGCCCGCTGCCGCGCGCCAGCGATGCGCGTGTTGAGTTCAGCCAGCCAGCCAACTGGCGTAGCCCTCGGGCAGCTTTGCGATTGGTTTGGAAGTCATGAAGGCCTGATGAAGATGACGGCGACAAATGAGGGCACGCTCGACTAACGAGTTGCGGCCCAGCTTTTTCGACCTTTCGCGCCATATTTTTTGGCTTTGGGTTCGGCAGCCATCAAGGCGGTCGAGAGCGGAGCGGCAGGGTACTTCGCCATCGGCTTTATCTTGAACGACACCTCAACGCGCGACCCCAGCTTGTTGACGATGCCCATCAAGCGGTCAAGCGTGAAGCGCTTCAAGTCTGCATTGCGGATGCGCGAAAAATCGGCGGCGGCAATGCCGGTGCGTTCCTGCGCCTTGCGCACAGAAAGGGCTTCCCGGTCGAGGGTCTTGATGATCTGGGCCGCGAGCAGCGCTTTCATTTGCAACGCGTCCGCATTCTCGTAACCCAGATCGCGGAACACATTGCCGCTGCCATGGGTGATTTCAAGCGGTTCAGTTTTCATCACGGCATTTCCTTCAATCGTTTGAGACGATACTTGATCAGGCCGATTTCGTGCTTCGGCGTCTTGATGCCTTGTGTGGATTTCTTCTGGAATGCATGCACCACCCAGATTTCATCCGCGATCGGCACGGCATAGACGATGCGATACGCGTTTCCTTCAAACGGAAGGGCAATCTCGAACACGCCCGACCCCAACCCCCGCATTGGCTTGGCGGTCCCCGCCATTCCGCCAGCGGCGGCAATCGTGAGGGCCATCGCGCAGTCCAGCCGTGCGCCGGCCGGAAATGCGTCGAATTCCTTGCGTGCGGCGTTGATCCAAAGAATCGTGCGGGTGCCGGGGTACATCACTGAACAAGCGTATAGTATTGTCATATTTGACTACACTGCCAGCAAAATAGCAAGCCTTGATGCCATGATCACAAAACCCGAAACACCGGCCGCACCGATTGAGCGGCTGACGCACGCACAGCAGTATTACGCCAGGCCGGTGATATCCAACTCCACCCGCCGGCGCTGTCACGTCTGGTAAGATTTTTTCATCAAGAAATTCCCAATCGAATCGGCCTGACGATGACCAAAAACCTTTCCCGGCGGGACTTTGTGAAAGCGGGACTTGCGGGCACCGCTACTCTGGCTGGGCCGGTAATCGTTCCCTCGTCCGCTCTTGGAAGGGACGGTGCGATTGCCCCCAGTGATCGCGTCACAGTCGGCATCGTTGGCGCAGGAGTGCATGGCCAGCGGCTAATGTGGGGGCTGCTGGCGTACAAGGCGGCGCACGTCGTTGCCGTTTGCGACGTTTACCCGCGACACCTGCAGCAGGCGAAATGGAAGGTGAACCGCGATTACCTGAGCCTTGGATGTGCGGCTTATGCCGATTCTTCGGAAATCACCAGGCGGGGCGATATTGATGCCGTGGTGATTGCCACGCCCGATCACTGGCATGTGCTGAACGCGCTTGCGGCCGCCAAGGCCGGCAAATCGATCTACCTTGAGAAGCCGATGTCACTCTCGGTCGCCCACGGCCAGGTACTGCGTTCTGCGGTGCGCGCCAATAAGGGGGTTTTTCAGTTTGGTACCCAGCAGCGTTCGCACCGCGGTTTCAGGCGCGCGGTGGAGTTGGTGCGCGCCGGGCAGATTGGCACCGTCAGGGAAATCGAAATATGGACCAAGACCGGCGTCGCTGACTGCGCCGCGCCTTCGGTGGTACCGCCCCCAGACGGATTTGATTACGACAGATGGCTAGGGCCAGCGCCCTGGACGCCCTATACAGAGGAAAAGTGCTTCGACATCCCGGCACGCAAGATTCGGCGGGTCTGGTCCCTCAATCCGCACTACTCGATTGGCCCGATCGGATTTCTGGGCATTCATGCAGTCGATATCGCGTTGTGGGGATGCCCGGATCTGCTCGGCGGCGAGTTCGAGCTCGACGGACGATCCGCCGCTCCGAAACCAGGCCCCTGCGAGACGCTGGGCGCATGGGATGTACGCATGACATTTGCCGGCGGCGTCCGCTTGCGGTTTCGCGGCGGCAATTGGGACGGGCCGGACGCAAGCGGGTTCAGCAACCTTTCCAGTCTGGCAACGCGCCACGGCCCGCTGTACAACTACGGTACGGTCTTTGTGGGAACGGAAGGGTGGCTCAAGGTAGACCGCAATGGAATACGCAGTTTTCCGCGGCCAGTGCCTGAAGAGTCTTCCGCATACAGTGCGCCGGCAATAGGGTCCACAGATGAGCATCTGAAAGACTGGATCGATTCGATACGCGCTGGCCGGGAAACGGCTTCCCCGATCGAACCGTCGTTCCGGGCCGATCTCGTCTGCCACCTTGCCAACATTGCCGCACAGCTGAACCGGAAATTGAGATTCGACCCGGTGTCAGAAAAATTTGTCGGAGACGCCGAGGCAAACTTGCTGCTCGCACCGCGCGCGATGCGTCCACCCTGGGGTCTTGCGCGTACCCCGGCCGCCACAGGCACGGCGAACGCGAACGCCTCACTTTGCAGCGATGATGCGGGTGCTGAACCGCGCGCTGCCGGGTTAACCTGAAGTTCCCCCGCTTCGCCTCTTGTTTATGATCGAAAATTGCTCTGGAATCAAGAGGATAGGTGTTTCGGGCGGGGCAAATATATAGGCATGCACATTCATAGCGTGCCCAATCGCGGCTCCTCTCCGACGATACTGCTGCGCGAGTCCTGTCGCGAGGGCGGCAAAGTGCGCAAGCGCACCCTCGCCAATTTGTCTGATTTGTCGGCCGTCCAGATTGAAGCGATGCGCAATTTAATTTTCTGCTCAAGGGCGCACTGCTGTTCTCGCTCTGGTACGACACGCCGCACCGGCCCACGCGTGATGCCGACCTGCTCGGCTTCGGCGATGTCGTCACACCAGCGCCCGAACAAATCAGCTACCCGGTGATCCTTGATGATCAACCAGCGCCGCAGTTGCACGCCGGGGAACGGCAGTGCCGACCACCACGCCGGTTGGCCTCGATCGCGCCTTTGCGCAACATCAAGCCAAGAATGCCCAGTGGGCGGCGCGTTTCTCAAACGGCATCGGCTTGAAGCGGCTTCGCTGGCTGAGGTGATTGCCGAAGTGCGCGCGCATATCGCCGCATCGGGAATATTTGCCTGAAGCGGCCCGGCGGCGGCGGCGGCGACAAGCACGCATTCGGCATCGTCGTCCCCGATTTGTCCGACTGTTTCTCGGCGGGAGATTCCCAGGGCGGCGCCATGGCCCAGGCGCGCGACGCCATCCTCCTGCATCTCGAAGACCGGCAGGGCGAAGGCAAGGCCGCTTTTGGTCAACCGGGCAGTCTCACCCGGTTGACACAAATGCGCCATTCTGCTACCTTTTGACTCCTGTTACGAAGAGGTGGTCATGGCTACCGGTTCAAGCTTTACGTCCGTCAAACTCGCTTCTGCACTGGTCAATGACGCCCGCGCCGCCGCGCTCACGATGCGCCGCTCGGTAGCAAGTCAGATTGAATACTGGGCCACACTAGGCCGCGCGCTCGAATCCGCCGGCTTGACCGCGCGCGACACCGGCGCCCTGATTGCGCGGCAGGACGCCGCCGTGTATGCCGTCCGGAGCGCGGCCCCTAACAAGCAGGTCAGAGCCGCGGCGCCCCGCGCGGATGCAGCGGAAATGGCCGCACTCAAAACGCATGTCGTCGCGCTGGCCAAATCAGGCGCACTGGCGCGCCGTGCGAGCGAAGCGGTAGCGGCCAATGCGGCGCGCGCGGCCCGCCCGGCCAGCAAACCGCGGGTAAGCCGGGTGAATTGATCGACACCGCGTGGCGATCCTTCACCTGATTGCCGGACCGAACGGGGCCGGCAAATCAACCCTCTACGGCTACCTGATCGCGCCGCGTCACCCGGCGCTCGAATTCGTCAATGCGGACATCCATGAGCGCGACCACCTGGCGCACATCGCCAATCCGGTCAAGCGCTCCGAAGCCGCGCGCACCTGGGCCGATGCGCGGCGCGCCAGCCTGTTGCGCCGCGGTACATCATTCGTCAGCGACACGGTGTTCTCGCATCCATCGAAGCTAGATCTGATCGGCGCCGCGCAAGCGCGTGGCTTCTCCGTCGTGTTGTATGTGGTCTGCCTGGATGAGCCGCGCATACTGCTACAGCGTGTGCGGCGCAGGGTCGGCGAGGGCGGACACCACGTGCCGCCCAACAAGATTTTGGAGCGCTATCCACGCACGCTTGCTAACCTTGCGCAGGCGGTCAAGCTGGCGAATATGGCAATGCTGTTTGACGCGCAGGAGGTTTCGGACGGCGGACCGCGTCTGCTCGCCGTCTGTGCCGGAACCGAGGTGGAGTTGCATGCGTCGCCCCTGCCGCGCTGGGCGGCGGACATGCTGGCCTGACGGAGCAAGCAGACAAACCAGCAATTTTCAAAACGCGCGCTCTCCTTGAGCCATTGCCCGGCGTCAGGGTCGAAAGCGTTGGTGGGAGCGCCGCTCCGGATCGGTGTCCGCAGCGAATAAGCCGGCTGGCCGCGTGTTTGTCAGGCTGCGGTCAGCGCCTTGCAGGTTTCATGCAGCCGCGCCGGCGAAAGTTCCAATCCATTGGGCCAACTCAAGGCGCAGGCATCAATGAAAACGCGCTTGAAGAAGGTCTCATCCCGCAGCGGTTCCAGCTAGGGGCCGCTGCGTTTCAGGAGTTCGCGGCCGTCGAAGACGCCTTCCTTGCCGTCGGACAAACGCAGCGCCACCTGGAACGCGCCTTGATAGCGGGCTTCGGTCAATTTAATCATCCTGGTTTGCTCCCGGAATACGTTCCATCGGTTCAAGGCGCTCGGCGAGCAATTGCATATGTTCGCGTAGGCTGGTCAAACTCCGCTGATCAATACGTCCAGCGCCGCAATGATCGCGAATTGCTCCTCACGCAGACTGCCGGCCTCGGCTCCCAGTTCCTTTTTCGAGATGCCCGCAAGCATCGGCGTAAGAAAAATGCAGCGCTCGCCGCCGATGTCGAAAATGGGTTTGAGCGCTTCACTGGGCGGGCCGCCAAATGATTTGGCTTTGGCGAGTGGAATCACGACGCGGGTATCGAGGTGGTCGAGCAGGTCGCTCTGCACGTCGAGCAGGTAGGGAATGTCGGCTTTGGTGCGCGGGTTCTTGTTGCGGTGAACGGAAAACTGGGCCATGACGTGCAGGCTCTAGAAGCCACGCAGCCCGTCGCTGAACACACCGTGCTTCTCGACGAACATGCGCTACCCCATTGCGATTGAACCCGGTGACGATAAGCACGCCTTCGGCGTCGTCGTCCCCGATCTGCCCGGCTGCTTCTCGGCGGGAGATTCCGCGGGCGACGCCATGGCCCAGGCGCGCGACGCCATCCTCCTGCATCTCGAAGACCTGCAGGGCGAAGGCAAAACCCCGCCACCGCCCAGCCCGGTTGACATGCACGCGGGCAATCCGGATTTCAAAGGCTGGATCTGGGCGATTGTCGAAATCGACCCCGAAGACCTATCGGACGCGGTCGAGCGCGTCAACATCACGTTCCCTAAGCGTGTGCTGACGGCGGCGGACAGATATGCGGCGGCGCGCGGGGAAACGCGTTCCGGCTTATCTGCGCGCGCGGCGTTGGAGACGATGGCGCGGGATTGAAACGGCATCTGCGCCAAGAGCCTTTCCAGGAGCCATTCTTGGAGCCATATCGGCCACGATCGTTGGTGGGAGCGCTTCTCTGACTGGCCCTGACCACGAATCGCAATTTCTCGATATATGTATTTATTTACAGTATATCGAATTGTTGGGAACATGCCGCCATGAGCGCGAAACCTGAAACACCGGCTACGCCGATTGAGTGGCTGATGCATGATTGCGGACTGTGTTCCAGAAACAAAGGCCCTCTACCAATCTCGGCATTCTTGTGTGTAATCTATGGTTTACAATCGCGAAATGCTCGAAGTCCGCGAAACCACCGTCTTTTCTGATTGGCTTGCCGCGCTTAGAGATGCCGAAGCACGCACCAGAGTTCAAGCGCGCATTTTGCGGTTGCGGCATGGCAATTTTGGCGATGTCAAGCCGGGGGGGAGGGCATCTCTGAACTGCGAATTGATTTTGGCTCCGGCTATCGTCTGTATTGCGTGCAGCGCGGCGCGCAGTTGGTGATCCTGCTGGCAGGCGGTTCAAAGAAGACGCAGGACAAGGACATCAAAACCGCGCTCACGCTGGCGAAAAATCTGTAGGAGACTCTTCATGTCAAAAACCAAAACCCGCCCTTATGACGCTGCGGCCTATCTCAAGAATGAAGCTGATTGCGCGCTCTATCTGCAAGCGGTGATGGAAGAGGCGGACGGTGATCCGGCTCTCGTGGTCAGCGCACTCGGCGAGATCGCGCGTGCACGCGGCATGATGCAATTGGCGCGCGATACCGGGTTGACGCGCGAAGGCTTGTACAAGGCTCTTTCTCCCGATGGCAATCCCAGCTTCGCGTCCATTCTGAAAGTGTGCAAAGCATTGGGGGTCAAGTTGACGGCGACGCCAGCTCATGCTTGAGGCCGATCAGGACTACCACTACGCATTACCATCAGGAGCATGCGCATGAGTCAAATGCACAATCCCCCGCACCCCGGTCTCACCTTACGTGAGGACGTGCTGCCTGCCTTGGGTTTGAGCGTGACCGATGCAGCGAAACAGCTGCGCGTAACCCGTCCGGTCAAGTCGCGTGTGCTCAATGGGCGCGCTGCCATTTCGCCAGAGATGGCATTGCGCATCGAAGGCTGGCTGGGCATCGCCAATGGCGGGCGTGCCGATACGTGGCTCGCGCAACAGGCCGCGTTTGATTTGTGGAAGGCGCGCAAGGCCGGTGCGCCCAAGGTGGGACGCGCAAAAATCAGTCGTGCCGTTGAGGCTGCATAGCGGAAGCGGGCTTTGCGATTGAGCGCTAAATGACCGAACAGCGCCGCGAGCGCCTGCTGCTGTGGCTGCTCGCGTGCCTGCAGTTCACGCACATCCTCGACTTCATGATGATCAGCCCGCTGTCGCCGCAGTTCATGCGGCTGTGGGGGATTTCGGCACAGGAGTTTGGGTATCTGGTTTCGGTGTACGCGATTGCGGCGGCGGTAGCGGGGCTGGCTGCTGCGTTCGTGATTGACCGGTTCGAGCGGCGTAGTGCCTTGCTGGCGATGTATGCGGGCTTTGTGGTGGCGACGCTGGCTTGTGCGCTGGCACCCGGTTACTGGAGCTTCTTCACCGCGCGCGCGTTGGCCGGTGTGTTCGGCGGCGTCATCGGTTCGATCGTGCTGGCCATCATCGGTGACCTGATTCCCGCAGAGCGGCGCGGGCGCGCCATGGGCGTGGTGATGTCGGCGTTTCCGGTGGTGTCGGTGATTGGCGTGCCGGCCGGTTTGTATATCGCCACGCACTTGGGCTGGCATGCGCCGTTCTTCGCACTTGCGGCGCTGAGCGCCGCGCTGTGGTTTGTGTTGCCGCTGCTGGTACCGCGCGTGGATGCGCATTTGCGCTTGGTTGCACCAGCCGCGACGGATGCACAGGGCGTACCGGGTAAAGCGGGAGCGCCAGGCGTTGCACCGCCCCCGCGCAATCTGTTGCACAACTTCCTGCAACTATTCACCGTACC
Organism: Burkholderiales bacterium; assembly: GCA_031387185.1. Taxonomy (GTDB): domain Bacteria; phylum Pseudomonadota; class Gammaproteobacteria; order Burkholderiales; family JAEUOS01; genus CANJDH01. The sequence goes on along the minus strand of JANNCZ010000078.1, from coordinate 7,350 downwards.
CAATCACCGGCGCGCGCTCGCATCGGTGTTCGTGTTCACGCTGTCGGGCTTCATGGTGTTTCCGTTTTTGTCGGCCTTTCAGGTGAAGAACGTCGGCATCACTGAAGCCGAACTGGTCTACGTGTTCTTGTTTTCCGGGTTGGCGACGCTGTTCACATCGCGCTTGATCGGCTGGTGCGCTGACCGTTACGGCAAGCGTCGCGTGTTCTTTCTGCTGGCGTTGGCGTCCACCGTGCCTCTCGTGCTGGCGACCCATTTGCCACGCGCATCACTTGCAGTGTTGATCGCGGTGACCGTGCCCTTCATGGTGTTGATGTCGGGCCGCTTCATCCCGCTGATGGCGCTCATCACGACTTGCGTGCATGCGCCGGTGCGCGGCGCTTTCATGAGTCTGTCGTCATCGGTACAAAACCTCGGCGCCGGCGTGGCCTCATTGTTTGCCGGCGCGGTGATTGGTCACACGGCCGACGGCGCGTTGACGCGTTTTGACCTGGTGGGCATCGGTGCGGTGTTTCTCACGTTTGCCTGCATGCTGCTGGTGCGGGGGTTGAGGCCGGTGCCAGAGCCTGCGTCATTGACTATGGCCGTTGCGGCAGGGGCACCGCGATAATCGATTGCGGTGCGGCTTCCCGCTTTCAACGCAGTGCCGCGATCTGTCCGATGCGGTCAGTCAGGATGGCCAGCCGTGCCGCATGCGCTGCGTCCGGAAAAGCCAAGCCTGGCAATGCGTCGAGGAAGGCGGCTGAGCGCAACAGGGCCGCGCACTGCGCGCTCACATAGGCGCGCAGATCATGCGGCGCAGCCGCTACTTCGTCAAATAGTCCGGGCCGGCCATCGATGATGTTGATGATGTCTTCAAGGTCGTGGCTGGCAAGCATGTCGCCACCGCCGCGATCGGCGAAGGCCTCGAATTTGGTGGCCACAAACGCCGGCGCTGCGATCAGTCGGATTGACGTTCCACTGGGCAGCGCACAGACCTGCGCCGTCGCGACGACAGTGGGATACCAGCGATTGGCAAAACCGAGCACGCTTGAATCCATCGGCATCAAATCGACCTCAAGCGCACCGAAGCGCCAGCGGCAGATCGGCGCTTCGGGTGATGTGTCGCGCGCAAAGCCAAGCCGTGCGAACTGCTTCTCCAACGCGTAGTAGCCAGCGAGCGCCGCGACTTCGGCGACCAGATCCACATCGAAGGTGACGCGCGCGCTGGCGGCTGCCGGGTCGGTCAACAGCAAGCCCGCCGCACAGCCGCCAACAAACACCAGTTGCTCACGCAAGTGCCCGAGCGCAGCAGCGATCAACTCGACCTTTGCGACATTCGGGTCTTGCGGGGTCACGCGAAATAGCCGTCAAGCAAACGCACCGCCGCTTCGCGCTCGCGCGCCTGGCCAGCGCGCAGGGCGTCGAACAACGCCAGCAGGGCGTAGAGCCGCGCATCCTGAAGCGCTGCCTCAGGCACCGACGGATACAGTGGCGCGAGCCCAATGCCACGCACCGTGCCGGTGGCGTGCGGCCATACCGGCGGCGGATCGCTCGAAGGCGTGATGACGGTATTGAGCGGTGCCGCTGCGTAACCAGTCGGCACGCCGCGCGTGAGCGAGCTCCACACCGGCGCAAACACGTATTTGGCACCGTGGATCAAAAATTCGCGCAATTGGGTTTTGAGCAATGCCGGGCGGCGCCCCTGAAACACCGCCAACCGCGCTGCCACGGCGCGCTTGATCGACGCGTGAACCGCCGATATCGCCAAGCCCGTATGGGCAGCGAGACCTGCGTAGCCGGTCGCATCCTGATTCGCCGGGTCGCGCGCCAGCATGGCTAGTAGAACCAACAAATCTTGCGGCTTCAGACTTGCCTGATGATTTTGGGATTGCGCCATTTTCTTTATTCTTGAAATGAGAAAATATTGACTAATTGTATAATTAACAATTAACTAAAGTCAATATTCTTATTTCTTGAAATGAGAAAATTTAACGGGTAACGCAACCCCTTCGTACCGAAGAGCCCTTTGCGCCCCCCTTCCGCCCCTTTTCAATTGCCGGACGGTACCGGCCTACATCAGCCCGTGATAAGACCCGCCATCCAGCTGCAAATTCTGCCCCGAAATAAACCCGGCCTGCGCGCTGCATAGAAACGCACACGCATCGGCGAACTCGCCCGGCGTGCCAAAGCGTTTCGCCGCGACGGTCTCGGTGATGCGGCGGCGCGCTTCGGCGCGGTCGATGTTTTGCGCCTTCATCATGCGCTCGGCCATGAATTGCTGGCGCGGCGTGTCGATACGCTCCGGCAACAGATTGTTGATGGTGACGTTATCGGCAGCGGCTTCGAGCGACATCGCTTTGGCGAACGCGGTGACGCCGGTGCGCGCGGTGGTCGAGAGCGCCATGTGCGGGCGCGGGCTTTTGACCATCGCCGAGGTGATGTTGACGATGCGGCCGAACTTGCGCGCGCGCATGCCGGGCAGGTGCGCGCGCATCAGCAAGATCGGCGCGAGCATGTTGGCTTCGAGCGCGGCGAGCCAGGCGGCGTGATCCCAGTCGCTCAATTTCCCCGGTGGCGGGCCGGCGTTGTTGTTGACCAGGATGTCGGCTTCGGGGCAGGCATCGAACAAGGTCTGGCGGCCGGCTTCGGTCGTGATATCGGCAACGACGCCAAGCACGGCGGGGGCGGTGCCGTCTGCGTTGGTACCGAGTGCTTGCGTGATCGAGCCGATGGCGGCGGCGAGACGATCAGCATCACGCCCGTTGATGAAAACGATGCAGCCTTCGCGCGCCAGCGCGGCGGCGCAGGCGAGGCCGAGGCCTTGCGAGGAGGCGCAGACCACTGCGCGGCGGCCTTTGATGCCGAGATCCATTGAATGTCCTTTCGAAGTCAGTCTTTTTTGGTGGCAATGCCGGCCGCCTTGATCGCCGCCGTCCACTGCGGCCGCTCGGCTGCCATCAAGCGCGTGAACTCCTGCGCGCCGAACGCGATGGGATCAAAACTCATCTCCTTCATGCGCTTCACAAACACTGGGTCTTTTGCGACCAGGAGCAATTCGCGCTCCCAAAAGTCAACAATGTCACGCGGCGTTGCCGCCGGCATGAACACGCCATACCAGTTCATGATGTTGAGATTGGCAAGGCCGCTCTCCGCCAGCGTCGGCACATCGGGGAAGGCATCAAGCCGCGTCGATTCAATCGTCGCCAGCGCGCGCAGGCGGCCGCTTTGCACGTGCTGGCGCACCGCCTCGGCCGACTGCACCAGAAACTGCACATCATTGGCAAGCAGCCCCGCCACCGCCGGGCCGCTGCCCTTGTAGGGCACGTGGGTCATCTGAATGCCGGCCTGCACTGACACAATCTCGCCGATCAGATGCAGCGCATTGCCAATGCCGGGCGAGCCGAGAAAATATTTCTTCGGCTCTACCTTGGCGAGCGCAATGAACTCGCGCAAGGTGTTGGCCTTGACGCTGCTGTTGATCACGATCAGCGCAGGATTGCGGCCGATCAGGCCGGCAGTAACGAAATCACGCTGCGCGTTGTAGGGCGGCTTGGGTTCAAAATTGTCGGCAATCGTGAGCGGCGTCGGTGCCGAGAACAGCAGAGTGTAGCCATCGGCCGGCGCCCGCGCGACTGTCAATGCTCCAACTTGCCCTGATGCGCCGCCGATGTTTTCGATCAGCAAATGCTGGCTCCACTTCTGCGACAGCAGTTGCGTGACCAGGCGCCCGACGATGTCAGGGCCGCCGCCGGGTGGCGAGGGTACGATCAGTCTGACTGGGCGCGATGGATACTTCGCTGCGGGTGCGGATTGCGCCAGCGCGTTGGTGCCGAACGCCTGCGCGATGGACGCGCTTGCGGCGGCGAGGCAGAGCTTGCGGCGGGTGGAGGCGCGTGCGGCCATTGATGATCTTTTTACTGGCGGATGACTGGAGAAGTGAGCAGACCTGCTGCAAACGAATGTGGCTAGCTTACCGGGCCGGCACAATTTGCGCTGCCAGCAACTGCACGGATGCGTGGCCCGGATTATTTTCTGCGTAGACCACACCAGAATCTGCATCAGCCAAAAAAAGAAAGCGGGCATGTCGACGGGCGATAAAAGGTAATATTATCGGTATTACTCATTTTCTCGAAAGTGTTCGCGATGACACTCACGATCAAACTGGAACCTGATCTCGAAAAGGCGCTCGGCGCACGCAGTGCGGCCCTCAAGCAGCCCAAGAGCGTGTTGGTGCGCGATGCCTTGCGTGCCTATCTGAATCAATCAGCCTCGCCGTACGAATTGGGCCGCGACCTGTTTGCGCGGCATGATGGCCCGCGCGACCTTGCTGCAAACCGCAAGAAACATCTGGCTGAGGTGCTGGGTGAAAAGCGTCGCAGCCGATAGCGGCCCGCTGCTGGCACTATTCAACCGCCGCGACGCGTGGAATGGTCGCGTACTGGCGTGGGTCGAAGCGAACCCGGATGCGCGCCTGTTCACGACCTGGCCAGTGGTGACCGAAGTGTGCGCGCTGCTCAGCAAGCGGGTAAGCGACGCAGCCGCACTCGACTTTCTGTTGTGGATTGAGCGCGGTGGCCTGGTGCTGGACATGCCTGGGCCGGCCACGTTTCACGACACGCTGGCGGTTTCGCAAAAGTACCGAGACGTGCCGTTCGATTTTGCCGATGCGTCGATCGCCGAGCTGGCTGCACGGCGCGGGCTCACCGATGTGCTGACCGTCGACAGCGACTTCGATATCTATCGCGATGCGCGTGGCAAGGCGCTGCGCAACGTGCTGCGTGTCGGTACGCCGCACCGATGACCTTCTGAAAACGATTGGTGCGCAACGCTTTCACGAGAGTTCACCTCGAAGATCCGCTCCCACCAACGCTCTCCAGCTTATGCTTGCCACACGCCGTAGCCTTTCTCGCGCAAGCTGATGGCCAGTTCCACCTCCATCTCGCGCGCCGCTTCATAAGGCATCGGGTTGTAGACCTCGTAGAGTTCCGGCAGCAGACGCATGCCGTGGTCAGTCACAAAACGATTGGCTTGAATACCCGCCTTGTGTTTGTCGAAGCGCACATCAGGCGCGAGGCCGGTCATGCCGACATAGACGCAGGGCTTGCCGAATGCGTAATCCGGATTGGACTTGCGAAAGCGCGGCTCGTCAAGTACATCGAGCGAGAGCAGCACGACGTAGACGCTGTGGTGATGGCGGCGCGGCATCAAACGAGTATAGGGGCGCAACGATAAGCGGCGCAACGCCCGTCGCCTGCCCGCAAGCGCTGCGCTAACATCGCGCCCTATGTCTGATCACAGCGAACCTTACGACTTCATCGCCATCGGCGCCGGCTCCGCCGGTTGCGTGCTGGCGAGCCGCCTGTCGGAAAACCCGCAACATCGCGTGTTGCTGCTCGAAGCGGGCGTGGACGAGTCGTGGATCTGGATGCGCATTCCCGCCGGCATTGCGAAGATTGTGGTGGGCCAGCGGGCGATGTGGCGCTTTGACACCGAGCCGTCCCCTGGTGTGAATGGCCGTGCGCTGTTTTGCCCGCGTGGCAAAAACGTCGGCGGCACGTCCAACATTAACGGCATGTTTTGGGTGCGCGGCGATCCGGCTGAATATGACCACTGGGCTGCACTCGGGAATGCGGGTTGGCGCTATGCGGATGTGTTGCCGCTGTTCAAGCGCATGGAGAGCTATGCGCAGGGCGACCCCGCCGTGCGCGGCCATGACGGGCCATTGGTGATCACTGAGTCAGCGCCGCGCGATACGCTGAGTGATGCGTTTCTCAAGGCTTGCGCCGAGGCGGGCATTCCGGAAAACCCGGATACCAACGGCAGCCACTACTACGGCGGCGGCCTGATCCAAATGTCGACACGCAAGGGCCTGCGCTGGAGTGTGCGTGAAGGCTACATCCGGCCTGCGCAAAAGCGTGCGAACTTCCGTCTGGTGACACGGGCGCAGGTGACGCGATTGTTGTTTGAAGGCGAGAGTGCAGGCAACAGCGCCGCTGCGCGCCGTGTCTGCGGCGTCGAGTGGATGCAGGATGGCAAGCTGATGTCGGCTCGGGCATCGCGCGAGGTGGTGCTCTGCGCAGGTTCGATTCAATCCCCGCAATTGCTTGAACTCTCCGGCATCGGCGACGCCGCGCGCCTCGACAAACTCGGCATCACCGTCAACCAGCATCTGCCTGGCGTCGGCGAAAACCTGCGCGACCATTTGCAGGCGCGCCTGATGCTCGAACTGCGTGGCATCAAGACGCTCAACCAGATCATGCCAAGCCACTTCGAGAAAATGAAAATGGGCCTGCGCTGGCTGCTGCTGCGCGACGGCTTGATGAGCGTGCCGGGCGCGACCGCACACGCCTACGTGAAGACCGAGCCAGAGCGCGCACAGGTCAACGTCAAGCTGCAACTGCACCACCTGTCCAGCCCGGACGAGCGCAATGCCACCAAGATCGTGCTCGATGATTTCCCCGGTTGCTCGATCGGCATGGTGCAGCAGCAGCCTGTTTCGCGCGGCTCGGTGCATGTGCGCTCGCCTGATCCACTCGCGCCGCCGCAGATCCACACCAATTACCTCACCGAAGACGAAGACCTGCAAACATTCCTCAAAGCCATGCGCTTGGTACGTCGCGTGACGCAGCAGCCGGCACTGGCCAAATACGCTGCGCGCGAAGTGCGACCCGGCCCGGCGCTGGCGTCAGATGCGGAGCTTGAAGACTACCTGCGCGCCTCCATCTTTCCCTCGTATCACCCCGCCGGCACCTGCAAAATGGGCGGTGACGCGCTCGCCGTGGTGGACGCGCAATTGCGCGTGCATGGCGTGGCGGGCCTGCGGGTGGCCGATGCGTCGATCATGCCGACGATTCCCGCGTCGAACACCAACGCTGCCGCCATCATGATCGGCGAGAAGGCGGCGGACTTGATGCGCGATGCGGCGCGCAGCGGTAGGTAAAATCGTCCTATGTCCGAACCCCAACAATGGGCCTTCCCCGATTCGCTGCAACCGAAGGCCGACGAAACGCAGTTTGACCTCGCACGCGCCTACAACGCCGTGGTGTTGGTGCGCACCGAAGTGCCGTCTGACGCCTTCACCGCCAACCTGCTCGGCACCGAGCGCGGCGGTTATGGCGTGGTGATTCGCGAAGATGGCCTGGTGCTCACCATCGGCTATCTCATCACTGAAGCGACGCGCATTTGGCTCACCACCAATCGCGGTGATGTGGTCGCAGGCTACCCGCTCGCTTATGACCAGGCCACCGGCTTTGGCCTGATCCAGCCGCTCGGCAAGCTTGGCACGCCGCATCTCGATTTGGGCAGCGTCGCCGATGTGAAAGTGGGCGACTCCGCCTTTGTCATCGGCCACGGCGGGCGCAATCACGC
>JANNCZ010000061.1:0-8647 GCA_031387185.1 Burkholderiales bacterium | reverse complement strand
CACAGGCGCGTGGCGAGCTGCCGGTGACGGTGGCAGCAGTGATCGCCAACCGGCCCGATGCGCAGGGGTTGGAGACCGCGCGGGCGCGCGGCATCGAGACCGTGTGCATCGATCACAAGCAGCATGCCACGCGTGACGCATGTGACGCAGCGCTGGCCGCAGCCATTGATGCGCACACGGCTGACCTCGTTGTGCTCGCTGGGTTTATGCGCATTCTCACCCCGGCGTTCGTCGCGCGTTACGCGGGCCGTTTGATGAATATTCATCCATCGTTGCTGCCCGCCTTTCCCGGTCTGCACACCCACCAGCGCGCGCTGGCGGCGGGTTGCAAGGTGCATGGCGCGACCGTGCATTTTGTGACGCCGGCGCTCGACCACGGGCCGATCGTGATCCAGTCTGCGGTGCCGGTGTTGCCCGAGGACGATGCCGCCGCACTCGCTGCGCGCGTGCTGGCGACCGAGCATGTGATCTATCCGCAGGCGGTGCGCTGGTTTGCCGAAGGGCGGCTCTCGGTCACTGATGGCATCGTGCGGGTGGCGCCATCCTCTGATTCCTCCGCAGCGCAAGCTGCAACCAATGCGTCCGCGCCACACCCTGCGTCACACCCCGCGCAACAACTCATGCTTCCCCAACCGGTACCCCAATGAATCTGCCGCGCATTAGCCCTTTTCTGCTTGAACAGGCCAGTCGTGCTGCAGCGGCCGTGCTGCCCGGCGATATTGCCGCCGACAAGGCGCTGTCGGAATTTTTTCGCGCCAACCCCAAGCTCGGTGCCGCCGAGCGCCGCTTCGCCGCCGAGACGGTCTATAGCGTGATCCGCAATCGCCGCTCGCTCGGCGAAATGGCCGGCAGCCGCTCGCCGCGCAATCTCGCGCTTGCGGCCCTGGCACGCTTCGCCGGTTTCAACGCGCGCCAGTTCGAAGCACTGGTCAAGCCGAGCGAAATGGAATTGGTCGAGCGCGTCAAGGCGGCGCGTGCCGAAGACTTGCCGCCCGCTGTGCGCCTCGACCTTACCGACTGGCTCTACGCGCGTCTGGTCGCCGACATGGGCGAGGCAGAGACTGAGGCCTATGCGCTGGCGTTCAAGCAGCCGGCACCGCTTGACTTGCGTGTGAACACAATCAAGGCCACGCGCGACGAGGTGTTGACAGCCTTGCGTGAAGCGGGCATCGAGGGCGAGGTTACCCCTTTATCGGCTGACGGCATCCGTCTGTGGAGCAAACCGGCGCTGAATAAAAACGCGCTGTTCCTCGCAGGCGCGATTGAAGTGCAGGACGAAGGCAGTCAGTTGCTCGCGTTGCTGGTCAATCCGAAGCGCGGTGAAATGGTGGCCGATTTTTGTGCGGGTGCGGGCGGTAAAACCCTCGCGCTCGGGGCCTTGATGCGTTCGTCCGGACGGCTCTATGCGTTCGATGTGTCAGAGGGGCGCTTGAAAAAATTCGGCCCGCGCTTGAAGCGCAGCGGCCTGTCGAACGTGCATCCGGTGCGCATTACCAACGAGAACGATCTGAAGATCAAGCGCCTTGCGGGGAAGATGGATCGCGTGCTGGTCGATGCGCCGTGCAGCGGTCTCGGCACCCTGCGCCGCAATCCGGAGCTCAAGTGGCGGCAGAGTGAAACCGACATCGGCGAATTGGCGGTGAAGCAGGCTGCCATCCTCGCCGGCGCAGCGCGCATGGTGAAGCCGGGCGGGCGTCTGGTGTATGCCACGTGCAGCATTTTGCGCGACGAGAATGAAGCGGTGGCCGAGGCGTTTGTGGCCGCGCATCCCGAGTTCAAACTGATCGATGCGGTGGAGGCCTTGGCGAAAAGCGGCGTCGCGTTGCCGGGCAATGTCGGGCCGTTTTTGCGGCTGTCGCCGCAGCAACACGGTACCGATGGCTTTTTTGCCGCTGCGATGGAAAGAGTGGCGGGGCCGAAGCCGTGAGTGTGGCGATGGCGGCGCGATTGGATTCGCGGACGGGTTCAAGATTGAGTTCAACATCGAGTTCAACATCGAGTTCAACATCGAGTTCAACATCGAGTTCAACATCGAGTTCAACATCGAGTTCAACATCGGGAACAAGACTGGATTCGAGACCGGTTCAAAGCGCGGGCTCAAATATACGCATGCTTATCGCGCTGGGAGCCGCATGGATCCTGGCTTGCGGGCCGTCATCTGCCCAACAGGCGCATGCACCAACGGTTTCCGGACGGGCATCTGTTGAAAATGTGGCTGCGGCTGCATCCCAAACCGGCATCCAGACGCGCGTTTACTTCACACCGTGGGACGATGCCGAGGGCGCGATCATGCGCGCGATTCGCGCGGCGCAGCGCCAGGTGCTGGTGCAGGCCTACGTGTTTACCAGCGGCGCGATTGCGGGCGAACTCATCAACGCCAAGAAGCGTGGCGTGGACGTGCGCGTGACTGCCGACCAAGACCAGACCGAGCGCGTGAACACGTCGCGCATCGGCGACCTCGCCCGCGCCGGCATTCCGGTGTGGATCGAGACGCGTTATCAGGCTGCGCACAACAAGACCATGGTGATCGACGCGGGGTCGCCCGCTGCTGTGGTAATCACTGGCTCCTACAATTGGACGGTGGCGGCGCAACGGCGCAATGCGGAGAACGTGTTGATTGTGAGTGGTGCGCTGGACCTCGCGCAGACTTACAAAGCCAACTGGGAGCGGCATCGCAACGATGCGTTGCCGTATGTAATCCGCTGATTTGAGCGGTTGAACCACGCAGCAAATATCGGACACAGATCGAACAAGCAAACATCGAACAGCGCGATTTCGTCAGACTGTCACCCGCACATGCCGAACCCGTCACCATCGTCATGAACCCCAAACTTCTCACCTTTGCCCGCGACCTGTGGGCCGACTTGCGCGAACCCGAAGTGTTCTGGCAGGTCGGCGCGCTCGTGCTGTGCTTTGCCACCGCGTGGTGGCTGGCACGTCTGTTGCGCGCGCGTTTTGGCGATCAGATCAATGGCCGGCTCGACGCGCGTGCCGCGCAAATGGCCGAGGCCGATGGGCGCACGCGCATGTTTGGCGACCGACTGCGCGTGGTTGGCGGCGGCTTTGGGCGCATTCTGTTCTCGCTGCTCGCGCTGGCGTTGTTGCTGATTTTCCGCGCCGTGCTGGAACGTTTTGAGCATGTGAACTTGCTCAACCTCGCGGTGCCGCTGCTCACCGCCTTCGTGGTGGTGCGTGCACTGGTTTATCTGCTGCGCGAGGTGTTCGCGCCGTCGGGTGGCCTTGCGGCGAGCGAGCGCTGGATCGTGATCGTGGTCTGGTGCGGCGTGGCGCTGCACTTCATGGGCTGGTTGCCGGAACTCAAGGGTGCGGTCGACTCGCTGGGGTTTCACATCGGCAAGCAGCGCATTTCGCTGTGGCTGATTTTGCAGGGGGTGGCGTCGGTGGCGTTCACGCTGCTGGTGTCGTTGTGGCTCTCGCACCTCATCGAAGGCCGGCTGCGTGAGGCCGCGTCGCTCGACTCGTCGCTGCGCGCGGTGCTCGGGCGTGTCATCAAGGCGCTGCTGGTGCTGATTGCGGTGCTGACCAGCCTCGGTCTTGCCGGAATTGATCTCACAGTATTGTCCGTGTTTGGCGGTGCGCTCGGGGTGGGGCTGGGTCTCGGCCTGCAACGCATCGCCAGCAATTATTTGTCCGGATTCATCATTCTGCTCGACCGCTCGATCCGCATCGGCGACATGATTACCGCCGACAAATATAGCGGCGCGGTGACGCACATCAACACCCGCTACACGGTGCTCAAAGCGCTGGACGGTACCGAGGCCATCGTGCCCAACGAGACTCTCGTCAATACGCCCATACAGAATCTTTCGTTCACCACGCGTGAAAACCGTCTGGCGATCCAGGTCACCGTCGCCTACGACAGTGATCTCGAACAGGTGCGCGGCATCCTGCTCGCTGCCGCGGGCGAGCATGCGCGCATCCTTGATGAACCAGCACCCGTCGTGTTCCTCACCAAGTTTGGTGCTGACGGACTGGAGCTGGAAATGGGCTTCTGGATCAAAGACCCCGAGGCCGGCAGCCTCAACGTGCGCTCAGATCTCAATTTCGCGATCTGGAGCGAATTCAAGCTGCATGGCGTCGCGGTGCCGTTCCCGCAGCGCGAAGTGCGCATGCTGGGCAGCGCCACCCAGCCGGGGCTCCAGGCACCCGATGCGCCAAGCGCGCCGAAAAACTAGAGCAGTTCCCCCGTTTTGGCAAGGGTTTTGAGCGTAAAATACGGCCTGCGTTGAACGGTGCCGGCGGTTTCTCCACTCTTACCCGGCAAGGACCCGCATCCAGCGCGCTCCGTGGAGGGAGATATGACCTTATTTTCCGGTGTGTTTGATTCGAGCTTCTGGGAACTCGTGGTGGTGGCGCTGGTGCTGACCCACATCACGATTGCCGCAGTGACGATTTATCTGCATCGCTATCAGGCGCACCGTGCGCTGGATCTGCACCCTGTCGTTGCCCATTTTTTCCGTTTTTGGCTATGGCTCACGACCGGCATGATCACCAAGGAGTGGGCGGCGATTCATCGCAAGCACCACGCCAAGGTCGAAACCGTTGATGATCCGCACAGCCCGCAAATTCACGGCATCAACAAGGTGCTGTGGACTGGCGTTGTCATGTATGTTCAGGAATCGCGTATTGCCGAGACCATGGAGCGTTATGGTCATGGCACGCCGGATGACTGGATGGAACGCAATGTTTATTCCTCGCACGCCAAACTCGGCGTGACCCTGATGGCGCTGATCGACATCACCCTGTTTGGCCCGGTGACCGGCATGCTGGTGTGGGCGGTGCAGGTCGCCTGGATTCCGTTTTGGGCGGCGGGCGTCATCAACGGCGTGGGCCACTGGTTTGGTTACACCAACTTCAAGGTCGCTGACGCGAGCCGCAATATCGTGCCGTGGGGCATCATCATTGGCGGCGAAGAGTTGCACAACAACCATCACGCCTTCGGCACTTCGGCGCGCCTGTCGAACAAATGGTACGAGTTCGATATTGGCTGGATGTACATCCGCATCATGGAAATGATGGGTCTGGCAACAGTCAAGAAAATCGCACCGACGCCCAAGTTTGTGGCCGCCAAAGCCGCAGCCGACATGGAGACACTCGAGGCCGTAATCGCCAACCGCTACGACGTGATGGCGCGCTACGCCAAGCATTTCAAAGCGGCCTGGCGCGAGGAGTTGGCCAAGCTCAAGCAAGCATCCGCCGAGCGCGCGCACTTCAAAGAGGTCAAGCGTGCATTGCACAAGGACGCAAGCGAATTGGGTGACTCAGACCGCGCCAATCTCAAACGCGTGCTCGACGGCAACGCCGTACTCGCCAAGCTCTATGCGATGCGCCAGGAATTGATGGCGCTGTGGGAGCGTTCGACTGCGTCGAGCGAGCAACTGCTCAAGGATCTGCAAGACTGGTGCTCGCGCGCCGAAGCGAGTGGCATTCGCGCGCTCGAGGAGTTTTCGCTGCGTTTGCGCAGCTATGCGCTGGTGCCGGCGCGCATTTGAGGCCGGGCGTTGAAGCCCGGGCTGCTGCTCCACAGCAGCCCAAATAAAAAGCCCCGCATTGCGGGGCTTTTTATTTGGAGCGGACTTTTCGACAATTCTGACAATCCGAAAATGCCCGCTCCATCAGTCCAACATCACTTGATCTTGGTTTCCTTGTAGATCACGTGCTTGCGTACCTTGGGATCGAATTTCTTGATCTCCATTTTTTCCGGCATGGTGCGCTTGTTTTTGTTGGTAGTGTAGAAATGGCCGGTGCCGGCGGTGGATTCGAGCTTGATCTTGTCACGCATGATGGATTCTCCTGATGGGGTGGGGCGCGAAGCGCCGCTTAAGCGGCAGCTTTGGCCGCCTGGGCCTTGGTGCGCAGATCGGCCAGCACATGGTCGATACCGTATTTGTCAATGGTGCGCAGACCGGCCGACGACACACGCAGGCGGATCCAGCAATTTTGCGACTCGACCCAGAACCGGCGGTATTGCAGGTTGGGGAGAAAGCGGCGTTTGGTTTTGTTGTTGGCGTGGGAAACGTTGTTCCCGACCATTGGGCCTTTGCCCGTGATTTGGCAGACTTTTGCCATGAGAAGCTCCTGAAGTGAAATAAAACGGCGGCGGGGGAACCACCAGGATGGCCGGGGAAAAGTGCTTTCCCGCAGCGTACGCCCGCTGCCAGCGTGAAGGCCTAAGTCGTTGATTCAACTAAAGCCAAGCCCACTAGTATAGCAGTAATTCCTTATAATCCGCAGCATGCCGTCCGACCTTCCGCTCAGGCCTTTGCCGCTTCGCCCAGAACACCTCGGCGACGCCGGATTTTGCGCTGATCACCGCCTGCGCTATGCCTACGTGGCCGGCGCCATGGCCAACGGCATTGCGTCGGTGGCGCTGGTCGAGGCGATGGGTAAAGCCGGCATGCTCGGTTTTTTCGGTGCGGCGGGCCTGAGTCTGGAGCGTGTCGAGGCGTCGATTGACCAGCTCGCGGCGTTGATGCGCGCCGGGCCGGACGGCGGGGGCGTGCCGCACGGCTTCAATTTGATCCACAGCCCGAATGAGGCTGATCTTGAAGCGGCGGTCGCCGCGCTCTATCTGCGCCGCAGCGTCCGCCTGGTCGAGGCCTCTGCCTATCTGCGCCTCACGCTGCCACTGGTGCGCTACCGCGTGACGGGCATTGGCCGCGACGCGCAGGGGCGAGCCGTTACCCCGAACCACGTCATCGCCAAGGTGTCGCGCGTTGAAGTGGCGACGCAATTCTTTTCGCCGCCGCCCGATGGGATGCTGTCGGAACTGGTGCGATTGGGCGAGATCACCCCGGAGCAGGCGCAAATCGCGGCCACCATTCCGGTGGCGCAGGATCTGACCGCTGAGGCTGATTCAGGCGGCCATACCGACAACCGCCCATTGGTCACCTTGCTGCCCTCCATGCTTGCCCTGCGCGACCGTTTGCAGGCCAAATATGGCTACGCGCAGGTTCTGCGTGTGGGGGCTGCTGGCGGCCTTTCGACACCGTCTGCGCTCGCCGGTGCGTTTGCGATGGGTGCGGCCTATGTCGTCACCGGCTCGGTCAACCAGGCCTGTGTCGAGTCGGGCAGCAGCGACGCCGTGCGTGCCCTGCTGGCGCAGGCCGGGCAGGCTGACGTGGCGATGGCGCCGGCGGCGGACATGTTCGAGATGGGCGTGAAAGTGCAGGTGCTCAAACGCGGCACCATGTTTCCGATGCGTGCCGCCAAGCTCTATGAGCTCTACCGCACGCATGGCAGTCTTGAGGCCTTGCCGCCGGCCGACAAGGCGATGGTCGAAAAACAGTTGTTGCGCGCCACGGTCGATGAGGCGTGGGCCAGCACGCGCACGTTTTTCCTGCAGCGCGATCCGGCCCAGGTCGAGCGCGCCGAGCGCGACCCCAAACACAAAATGGCGCTGGTGTTTCGCAGTTATCTGGGCTTGAGTTCGCGCTGGGCCAACGCGGGCGAGGCCACGCGTGCCATGGACTATCAGGTCTGGTGCGGCCCGGCGATGGGTGCGTTCAATGAATGGGCGCGCGGCAGCTATCTGGAGCAGCCGCAGCAGCGCACCGTGGTGGTGGTGGCGCACAACCTGTTGGTGGGGGCGGCGCGCCAGTTGCAAGCGCAGTGGGAACGTATGCAGCGTATGCAGCGCGGGCCGCAGGCGATACAATCCCCTATTCGCGCTGCAGGGCCGTCGCCGGTGCTGCAACCGGTGCCGCCACCCGCAGGGATGTCAGAGGGTGGGCCGTTGCCGCTGGCGCAATTGCAAGCTGCCCTTCACCTGGTCTGATTTCCTGCACTTTGCCAAGAGCCGCACACCATGAGCAGCCAAAACTGTCCGTTGGCCATTGTCGGCATGAGCTGCCTGTTTCCGAAGGCGGACGACTTGCAGGCCTATTGGGCCAACATCAAGGACGGCGTCGATGCCATCACGCCGGTGCCGCTCGGCAGCCACTGGAACGCCGCAGACTATTTCGACGCTGATCCGAAAAAGCCGGACCATACCTACGCCCAGCGCGGCGGCTTTTTGTCACCGCTGCATTTCAACCCGATGGAATTCGGCATGGCGCCGAAAGACATCGAGGCCACCGACACGTCGCAATTGCTTGGCATGGTGGCTGCGCAGCGGGCGTTGGCCGATGCCGGTTATGCGACTGGCTCTCCAGGGCAAGGGCAGGCGGATACGGCGGCAGCAGGGAAAGGCACCAGCACCGGGCGCAACAGCGCGACCGTGCGCACGGCGCGCGAATTCAACCGCGACCGCACCAGCGTCATCCTCGGCGTCACCGGCGCACTGGAATTGGTGATCCCGCTCGGCGCACGCCTGGGCCATCCAAAGTGGCGCAAGGCCCTCAAAGACGCGGGCGTTGCGCAGGACATCGCTGACGATGTGGTGCAGCGCATCTCCGACTCCTACGTCGGCTGGCAGGAAAACTCCTTTCCCGGCCTGCTTGGCAATGTCGCGGCCGGGCGCATCGCCAGCCGCCTCGACCTCGGTGGCACCAACTGCGTGGTCGATGCCGCTTGCGCAAGCTCGCTGGCGGCGATTCATCTTGCAGGCCTGGAGTTGGCTGCGGGTCTGTCCGACATGGTCATCACCGGTGGCGTTGATACCTTCAACGACATCTTCATGTACATG
>JANNCZ010000034.1:0-9133 GCA_031387185.1 Burkholderiales bacterium | reverse complement strand
GCCTGCTGCAAGCGCATGGCGGTGAGTTTGTCATCGTCATCTGCGTAGCCGAATGCGGTCCACAGCAATTCGGTTTCATGCAGGCCACGCGGCACGATGCGCCGCACTGCCAGGCAATTCTTGATCTGCTGCAACACGAAGCCCGGGAACACGCCGATGATCTGTACCGCGCCGCCGTCGCCGAATTCGTCCACGGCATTGAGCACTTCAGGCGCTTCGAGCTTGAAGTCACCTGCCGCCGAGCGCACGCCGGCTTTTTCATACTCGTCGCCTGCTTTGTTCTGCGCGTCGCTCTCGATGGTGAAGCTCACATGGCAGCCGCCATCGCCGCCAACGATCACGCCGCCTTGCTGGGTCAGGCGGTTGATGCGGAACTTGGCGAAAAACAAATGCAGCAGACTGGCGTGATAGGTATCCTTCACGTTGTCCATGTAGAGCTTCCAGTTGCTCGCGAGCATCTGGCTGTAGCCGCCGAGCGGCTTGACCGGCGCTTTCATCACCCGTTTGACCTTGGCGGCGACATCGGCACCGAGATAGGTTTCGACCGGCGGCGTGGCATCCGACAGCGTGCCGAACACCAGACCGTGATAATTCTCGATGCGCACCTTGGCCGGTGCGTTCGAGTCCGGCTTCGCATCGGGCAGCATGCCGCCCTGGCCCTTGATGCCGCGCCGGAACGCAACGCCTTGCAGATTGCCTTTTAAATCGTAGGTCCAGTTGTGATAAATGCAAGCGATCTCTTTGGCTTCGCCGCACGGTTTCAGGCACAGCAGGGCGCCGCGATGGGCGCAGCGATTTTCAAACGCGGCCAAATCGCCATTCGCATCGCGGGTCACCACCACCGGCATTTCGCCAATGTTCGAAGTGCGCCAGGTGTTGGGGCCGGCCAGTTCGGCGTCGAGACACAAAAAATTCCACACCGCGCCGCGAAAAATCTTCGCCTGCTCTTCCCTGTACAGCGCAGCGTCCTGATAGACCCAGTAGGGCACGCGCGTGAGGCCTTCTTCCGGCCAGGTGCGCGGCGGCGATGCCACAGTAGCAGTCATGAGTTGTTTTTTTTGGGAAGCGGAAGACGAAATTATAATCACCCGCTCCTCCGGCACTCTTGACACTGCTTCGCGCATACCCACTGGACCGGACTGCACGGCGTTGCGCCGCACACAATTTGCCTCGCCCTACTTCAACTGACTTCACTGCGCTCATATGATCCGTTACCGCAAGCTGGGCTATGTCGCGCTCAATGTCACTGGCTTGCCGCGCGCACGCGAATGGTATGCGTCGATGGCGGGCTTGCAGTTCAACGGCATGGGCACTGGCGGCGAAGCGTTTTTCCGCTCGGGCGAAGAGCATCACACTCTGGTGCTGCACGAGGCGGCAGCGCCCGGCCTCAAACGCATCGGCTGGGAGCTGGAGAGTGACCAACAATTCGATGTGCTCGCGCGCGAACTTGGCCGCCACGGCATCCTTTGGCGCGAACTCGATGCGACCGAATGCTGCGCCCTCCACATCGCGCGCGCGCTGCGCATGGTCGAACCCATCACCGGCGTGACGCTCGATTTTTACGGCAGCGGCGGCATGCAGCGCGCGGATGACGCTTTCTCACCCTCCGTCACCCATCTCGAATCGATCTGCCATGTCGGCATCGGCACGCCGCACTACCGCGAAGCCATCGACTTTTACGAGCGCGTGCTCAACTTCAAAACCTCCGACGAGATCGATGGCCGCATCCGCCTGATGCGCGCCTTTCCGAATCCGTTGCACCACAGCCTGGCGATTGCCCATGCGGAACGCAACAGCCTGCACCACATCAACTTCATGGTGCGCGATGACGATGATTTGACTCGCGCGCGTGCGCGCTTTGGCACGCACGGTGTGCCGGTGGTGTGGGATGGCTATCATCCGCCCTCGGGCAATACCTTTTTGTTCTTCATCGACCCGGATGGTTTGTCGATTGAATTCGGCCACGGCATGGAGATGTTTCCCGAAGTGGATGCACGCGCGCATCGCGTGTTTCCGCCCAAACCCGAGTCGTTCGACTCATCCGGCAGTGCGCGCGACCCGCGCATGGCGGCGGCAGGCGAAATTGAACGCGGAATGCTCTGAATCGCACGCTCACCAAGAGGTTCTTTCATGTCTATCGCACTGCGTGTTTCAGCCAGCTTCATGGTGGCCTGCTTGGCTGCACTGGCCACACTGACCGGCCAGCCAGCCATGGCGCAGGACGCCGCTGCGTATCCCGCGAAGCAAATCCGCATCATCGTGCCTTTTCCCGCAGGCGGCACGGCTGACATCCTGCCGCGCGTGCTGGCTGAAAAACTGAGCACGCGCCTCGGGCAGGCAGTGGTGATCGAAAACCGCGCAGGCGCAGCCGGCAACATCGGCGCGGAAGCCGTATTCAAGGCTGACCCCGATGGTTACACCCTGCTTTCCACGCCGCCGCCGCCGCTGGTGATGAATCAGAGCCTGTATGCGAAGCTGCCGTTTGATGCCGCGCAGTTCGTGCCGGTAACAGTGATCGCGAACGTGCCCAGCGTGCTGCTGGTACACCCGAAGATCGCGGCCAACACGGTGCAGGAATTCATCGCCTTCACCCGCGCCAACCCGGACAAGCTCAACTACGCTAGCCAGGGCAGCGGCACCACCTCGCACCTCACTGCCGAAATGCTCAAAGCCGCGGCGGGCGTGCGCATCACCCACATACCCTACAAGGGTACGGCACCGGCGCTTACCGATTTGCTCGGTGGTCAAGTGGACATGATGTTCGACAACCTCGGCGTGTCAGCCCAGCACGTGCGCTCGGGCAAGCTGAAGGCCCTCGCGGTGGGCGGCACCAAACGTGCCGCGTCATTGCCCACCGTGCCGACAGTAATCGAAGCCGGACTGCCGGGATTTGTCTCGGTCGCGTGGTTTGGTATTGCCGCGCCGCCGAAGACCCCGCCCGAGATTGCGGCCAAACTCTCTGCTGCGGTCGCTGAAGCGCTCAAGCACCCGGATGTGCTCAAACGCCTGCAAGACCTCTCAGCCGAGCCAGTCGGCAGCACGCCGGCCGAAATGGCGGCGTTCATGAAGGAAGAGATCGAGCGCTGGCGGCGCGTGATTCAGGGTGCGGGCGTGAAGGTGGATTGATCCACGCTGGTGCTATGCCCCGGAAACCCTTGGTAGATAAGGGTTTCAGTGCCTATCCGTCAGATTAATCGCGCAATAGTGAGGTAAATACTTCACAAAATGGGAGTGCGCTTGTTACTTTCTTTGGCGCGTCCGGCGGCGTAGCCTGATTGCGTCGTCATGCGCGGGAGTCTGCAATGTACGTATCGCCGCTTGAAGGGAATGCCATTGCCGCGCGCCGCAACACTGCGCGGAACATGCCGGCAGCTTGCGCGTTCTCGCTGTCCCCGGCCCTCTTGCTCGGTTTGCTCGAGGAGATTGACTACGGGATGCTGGTGCTTGATGCCAATGCCCGTGTGTTGCACATGAACCAGTTGGCCCGGCTTGAACTGCTGACGGGGAAGACGGTGTGCCTGGTAGATGAACGACTGACTGCACACCTGCCGCCGGATCAAGCGCATATCGAGCGCGCGCTGGCCGACAGTGCGCGCGGTATGCGCAGCCTGCTGCCGCTGGGGCGCAACACCGGTGAGGTCACGATTTCGTTCATCCCCGTGTGTGCGGAAGCGGACAGCTTTGGCCGGAGCGGTGGGCTCACCCTGGCAATGCTCGGCAAGCGTGAATCGTGCGAGCCGCTCACCTTGCAGCAGTTTGGACGTCACTGCCGCTTGACCCAGTGCGAGCAAGCCCTGCTGCCGGCGATCATGCGTGGCTTGAGCGCGGATGACATCGCCGCCCAGTTGCAAACATCGGTACACACCGTGCGCTCGCATCTTGGACACATACGCGCCAAGACTCGTGTCACCTCGATGCGTCAATTGGCGACCGTGCTCACCAGGCTGCCGCCGATTCGCCCGCTGGTCAAATATCAGGCGCAGCATTGACCCGCACCCCGCAGATTCCCGCTTCACGCAAGGGGCGTTGGCGCAGGGGAGCGTAACACCGCTATAGTGCGGCCTATGCCTGCCGCTGCGCGCCCGCCATCCGACACCAGTCTGCTGGTCAAGCTGCCAGAGCCGCTGCGCGCCTTGGCCGCGCAAGGCATGATCCGCCGCTATCGCAGCCGCACCATCCTGATTGAAGAGGGCGATCCGGGTGACGCGCTGTTCATCATCCTGGCCGGCAGTGTGCGCATTTTTTGCTCAGGGCCGCGCGGGCGTGAAGTCACGCTGGCTGTGTACGGCGCCGGTGAGTACGTGGGAGAAATGTCGCTCGACGGCGATGTACGCTCCGCGAGCGTAACAACCGAAACACCGGTGGTCTGCGCAGTCGTGACCGGACAAACCCTGCGCCGGCATCTTGCCGCCAGCCCGCCATTCGCGTTTGAGATGATTGTGCGCATCATCCGCCGTGCGCGGCTGGCCACGGAGAGCGCCCGCAGCATGGCGCTGGTGGACGCTTTTGGACGCATGACCAAACTGTTCGACAGCCTCGCCGTCGAACAGGCCGGTGGCGCGCGCGTCATTGCGCCGCGCCTCACGCACCACCAGATCGCGCAGCGCATCGGCTGTTCGCGTGAACTGGTCAGCCGCCTGCTGAAGGATCTTGAGGCCAGCGGCCACTTGGCGGTGCGTGAAGGCCAGATGCTGCTGCTGAAAGCGTTGCCGCAGCGCTGGTAGTTGCGGGGCGTATGGGCCTGAGCGCCCGGCGGCGCGGGGATTCCCGGAGCCGCCAGCAGACCTTCATGCCCCGGCGCGCAAGCGCTGGCGCACCTCTCCGGCCATATTGCGTGCCCGCACCTCATCAAAATGAGTGAGATTTCGCGCATTTCTCATTAGTTTTAGTGATGCGCCATTCGCGTGACAAGGGGAGACTTCGGTGATCGAACTGCCGACTCTTCGAATTTGCGGGTTTGGCATTCACTCAAGGCTCGCCGACAGATGAACAAGAATCAACTCATTGCCCGCGCAAGGTCGCAGATTTCTCAAGGCGTGCGCTACAGACTGGGAAAAGGCGGCATGAACCCCGCCGCGTCCTCGCCGGTCAATCTGGAACGGCAATGCGACTGCAGCGGTTTCGTCGCGTGGTGCCTCGGCATCAGCCGCATGACCACGCATCCGCTCTACGTCAAATTCAACGGCGGCTGGATCAACACCGACGCAATCGTGCATGACGCCAATGAAGCCACCGGATTCTTTGAGCGTCTGGCCGCCCCTGAGCCGGGCGCGATGATCGTGTTCCCAAGTCCCGGTGCCAACAAGGTAGGGCATATCGGGATCGTCTCTGCCGTTGCGCAAGGAGCGGTCACCAAGGTGATTCATTGTTCCGCCGGCAACGACCGCGCGTTCGCTGACGCAATACAGGAAACGGATGCGGCGGTGTTCAACAAGCCGTTGACGATTTTTGCGTGGTATGCGGGTGTTGAACGCTAGTCACGGCAGATATCGCGCGATCATCCGGAGCATCAACCCATGGCTCTGATCGAAACCATTGCCGCCATTGCATTTGTCTACGCCCTGTTGTCGGTGATTGCCTCGGCGTTCAAGGAAATGCTGGAGGCCTATGTTCAAAAACGGAAAACGGATCTCAAGGCGGCAATCACGGATTTGCTGGGGACTACCGGCGCAGAGGCGTTGTTCAAGACCAGCGTGTTGAGCGTCGTCACAAGCACAATCACCGCAAGCGCATATCCGGACCAGGCTAAAGATTGGCCGTCATACCTCGATCCAGAAAACTTTGTAAAGGCGTTGACCGCCCTCTCCGAATCCGACAAGCAGCGCTTCAAGGCTCTGTGGACAGCCAGCCCGCTTGGACAAAGTATCGGCGAGTTCAATGCTGGCGTTACCGCACAGATCGATCAGATCAAGCTGCTTTACACACAACGCATGGAGCGTGTGCAGGGCAGTTTCAAGCGCAACGCCCAACGGTGGCTTTGCGGCATTGGTTTCGTGCTGGCGGTTGCCTTGGATGCGGACACCCTACACCTGGCACGGCAACTCGGCACCGATTCGACTGCGCGTGCGCTGGTAATCGCGATGGCGGAAAAGAACTCGAACGCCGACTTTATGAAAGCCAACTGTTCGGCGGGTACGACTGGTACGCCCAGCGCTGGCGGCACCCCCACCAGCCCGCCGCCCGGCTCAGCAGCGGCAGTAGCCGGAGCGGCCGCCGCAGCAACGGCAGGCCCAACTGTGGATGCCAAGTCAGACGCGCAGGCGCTGATTGCGTGCCTTGATAGCTCGCTTCCAGGAGTTCTCGGATGGAGTGATATCCGCAAAAAGCAAATCTGGACTACATACCCTGATTTGCGCATCGCGCTTCTCGCCCTGCTTGGCTATCTTCTCACTGCATTCGCGGTCTCGCTCGGTGCGCCGTTTTGGTTTGATTTGATGAACAAGGTCTCGAATCTGCGGGCGACGTTGAAACCGATTGCCAAGTAGATCCTGAAAAGCGTCAACGCGTTCATTGAGGAGATGACATGACATCGTGCGGGAACTTGAAGTGTTTGAGCGCGACGGGATACTCGATACGCGCAAAAGACGCCGTCTTGATGGCGCTATGTTGCGTGATTGTGGCGTTTTCAACAGGCTGTGCCAGCCTTCGAATCCACAACGAGGTTCATTCACAACAACTCGCCGGTTTTGACCGGCGCACGGAGATACCATGAGTGTTTTGAGAAGCTACGCACTGCGCGCACCTGACGGCAGTTCCATCACCGCCAACCTGGCGGACTGTGTCAATGCAGGCCGCATGCCGGGCTTGCGCGACAGCATTTTGGCGGGCACGTTTCATCAGGCAGCGGTGGCCGATGGCACCATCCGCGTTGAAAAACCATTTTTGTATGTCGATTTCAAGCGCGCCCAGTTGTTCCTGGTGCGGCCGGCCCGCGAGCGCTATACCGCGCGGCAGGCTTCCCTCGCGCTTGATGCAGTGGCGCGCGCGGTGCCCGCATCCATGCGTCCACGCAACGCAACATTGCGGGTGGTGTTCGGGCTGGATGAGCTGCGCGAAAAGTTGATCATCGACGATGCAAAGCTCGATGACCGCGATGTGGAACTGCTGAAGGTGCTGGTACTTCATGATCACTCCTTTCTCACGCAACAGCCGCGCCTGCGACTGCATCTGGAGAGCGTGACGCAGGACAACCTGATTTTCATGGCCGGTCATGACCACGGGCGGCGCAGCTATGAAGTGCGTCTCGCGCGGCAAGCCGCAGCGGCTTGCATTCCGCATTTGGCAAAGTGGTCAAAAGATGCCCACGGCAAAGGCAGCCTGTACGCCCTGAAAGCCGATCACTGGGTGAGTGTGAAGCGCTTTGCACCGGCCTATTCCGCCACTGCGGAATTGCATCGCATCTGTCAGTCACTGACGCAAGGTGTGGCGCCGGATCCGGAATCGGATGGTTTCAAAAAGATGCTCAAGCGCCTGCCGGTTGGCGCCAACCTGTCGAACCAGGCCAAAATTGACTTGCGGGTGTTGGAGCAGTGGGCGCGCAGCCGTCACCTGGGCCCGCTTGAAGATCAGCTCTTTGAGGTGCGTTTTGGCATCAAGCTGGAGGACGAGTGGGGCCTCAACCAGCGCGACGACGATATTGACGGGCTGTGGCAGTTGCTCAAGGATCTGCCCGACGAGCACGTTGAGGGTAACGTCAAAATTCGTGAAATTGTGCTCGACGCAGGTGGTGGCGGAATGTATTCACCCGGTTCGCGCGAGATCAGCATTGGCGAAGGTGAACTGGCTTCGCCGCAAGGGTTTGCCGCAGTCGTGCGCCACGAGGTCGGGCATGCGGTGAATGAAAAGCACAGCAAACTGGTCAATGACTGGCTGGCGGCGAAATTCGGCTGGAAGGAGTTCAACACCACTGAGGCCGGCATCAACGGCTGGGTCGACTCAATGGGAGGTTGGGGAACTCTGACCGCCGGACAACGCCAGGATGTGCGGCGTTTTCTGCGCGAAGGCGCCGGGCCCGGCAGCCAATGGGGGCCGCCGCCCAAACCCGCTGCACCCGCTGGTCATCCCTGGCGCGCTGCGGATTTCAAACCCAGGCTGGCCCTCGAACAATCGGGAGCAAACTGGTACGAGAACAATGCCGGCTGGCTGCGGTCCGGCAACCGCGCCTTCTTCGTCAATTTTTGGTACGCGTCCCTGATGACGGTGTCCACTTCGACGCTGGATCTCATCAACAACGGCATGCCGAGCAACTATGCTGCCATGTCCCAGGCGGAATTTTTCGCCGAGATCTACGCCTTGTTCTATGACCCGGCTGATGCGCGGCGAACGGCGCTACCGGCGGCGGTGCGTACCTGGATGACGGATAAATTCGGCGCCATGGCGACGGTGCCGCAGCCGGGGCGGCGTGGCGGGCGGAAGTGATCGTACAGCGCAAATCAGTATTCCCAATCAATTTAAGAAATAGGAAATGGGCTATGACCTCCCTTCGAATAATCCCCTTTCGGACGATTCAGATAGCTGCCGGCGCTGCTTTGATGGCGGGGTGTGTTGCGAGCCCGACAGTGCGCTGGGAGCCGCCTGCAGCTGCCAGTGTAAGGGAGCACAACATGGCATACGCCCGGGCCTATGCCGGTGCCGCGAGAACAGCCTATCAGCGTGCGCTCGATAGTGAAGTTCAGGCAGGGCAGACATTGAGTACCGGTCTGATCGGCCTTGGCGGCGTCATTGCTGCCCTTGCCACCGGGCGGGTCCACCGTGATGTGCTGGTCGGGGCCGGGTTGGTGGGCGGCACGGCTTATGCCATAGGCAACTGGAACATCAGCAGACAGCGCCAACTGGTGTACATCGCGGGCGTCGAAGGCATCAATTGCGCAGTGCGGGCAGTAGCGGCGTTTGACATGCCGGAATTGGAGCGGCAGGCATTGCAAAAAGCGCTTGCCGGATTGGAAGCCAGTCTCTTGGAGGCAGCGCGAGCTGCTAATGACCTCTCGGCAAAGCAGGCGCTCGTTGATGTGATCGCCGCCACACGCGCTCTGCATGCGGAGGCCGATGCTGTTGCGGCGGATGGGCGGGCCGCAACTGCGGCGGGCCGCGAAGTGTTGGTCGGTGGCATGCAGATATCCACAAAAATTTATCG
>JANNCZ010000030.1:0-2656 GCA_031387185.1 Burkholderiales bacterium | reverse complement strand
AAGATCACGGCACCGATCATCGGCCCGAAAAAGAACGGCACACCGCCGATGAAGGTGAACAACAGCACGGTGCCGGAGCGGATCGAGCTGACGTTCTCGGAGCTGACGATCTCGAAGTTGATCGCGCCCAGCCCGCCCGAGATGCCGGCAAAAAAGCCCGAGATGATCAGCACCAGATAGCGCACCCGCTGCGTCTCATAGCCGATGAATTCGACGCGCTCCGGGTTGTCGCGCACCGCGTTGGCGATGCGCCCGAGCGGCGTGTGGGTGAAGGCGTACATCGCGGCGGTACAGATGAACAGCCAAATCGCCACCAGGTAATAGACCTGAACCTGCGGGCCGAAGGTCACCGAGGTGATGAAGCCAAACAAGGGCTCCCCGGCAATGCGGTTCGACGAGATGCCGCCCTCGCCGCCAAAAAAGCCGGGAAACATCAGCGACATCGCAAACACCAGCTCGCCGATGCCGAGCGTGATCATGGCAAACGGTGTGCCCGATTTTTTGGTCGTCACGTAGCCGAACAGCACGCCGAAGAAGGCGCCGGCGATGCCCCCCACCAGCGGCAAGAGCGACACCGGAAACCACAAGCCCTTGCCGATCAGGTTGAGCAGGTGGATGGCGAAATACGCCCCCAGCCCCGCATACACCGCATGCCCGAACGACAGCATGCCCGACTGCCCGAGCAGCATGTTGAACGACAATGAAAAAATCATGATGGTGCCGATCTGGCACATCAGGGTCAGCGCGAAGCCCTGGTCGAACATCAGCGGCAAGACCGCCAGCAGCAAGGCGAATGCGCTCCAGATGATCCAGCGCGCGAGGTTGACGGGTTTGAAGGCTACGGCGCTCATCGCATCAACCCTCTCGCGTACCCATCAGACCCTTGGGCCTGAAGATCAGGATCAGCACCAGAAACAAATACGGCAGGATCGGTGCGGTCTGCGCAATGGTCAGTTTCCACAGCGAATACATGAATGTGTCAGGCGTGATCACAAAACCGAACGCCTTGAACAGGGTCACGAACGATTGATCGAGCGCCACCGCAAAGGTCTGGACCACGCCGATCAACAGCGACGCGACAAACGCACCCGCGAGCGAACCCATGCCGCCCACCACAGCCACCACAAACACGATCGAGCCCACCGCCGCCGCCATACCCGGTTCAGTCACAAACGCATTGCCGCCGATCACCCCGGCCAGACCCGCCAGCGCACAACCGCCGCCAAATACCAGCATGAAGACGCGCGGAACGTTGTGCCCCAAGGCTTCCACGGTGTCGGGGTGGGTCAGCGAGGCCTGAATCACCAGGCCAATGCGGGTGCGCGTGAGCAGCAGATAAATCGCCAGCAGCATCAGCACCGCCACCAGCATCATGAAGCCGCGGTACATCGGAAAGGTGGTGGTGTAGAGCGTAAATAGCGGCCCGTCCATCGATGCCGGCACCTTGTAATCGAGCGAGGAGCGGCCCCAGATCAGGTGGACAAATTCTTCGATCAGATACGCCAGGCCAAAGGTGAGCAGCAGCTCCGGCACGTGGCCAAATTTGTGTACGCGGCGCAGCATGAAGCGCTCGACCAGCGCGCCGAGGATGCCCACCAGCAGCGGCGCGATCACCAGCGCCGGCCAGAAGCCGAACTTGACGCTGATTTGATACGCGAAATACGCGCCGAGCATGTAGAAGCTGGCGTGCGCAAAATTGAGCACGCCCATCATCGAGAAAATCAGCGTCAACCCCGACGACAGCATGAACAGCAGCAACCCGTAGGAGAGGCCGTTGAGCAGCGAGATGAGGAAGAATTCCATCGTCAGGATCGAACCTTGAGGTGCAGCCGATGCATCACGAGGCGGCGGTGACGGACGCGCGCAAGTTGCCGCACGGCAATGTGATCAGCGATCCGCCCACGATTGCCGCAGCAACCGCGAAAAAAGGGCGCGTCCCCGCGCCCCGCTTTCAAGCAATCGGTCACCGTCATGCTGCTCAGGGCTTGGCCGGCCGCTTCATTTGGCACGAGGTCGGCTGTGCCACCACATAAGACTCCAGCCGCGCATCGGTCTTGAACCCGAGACCGGTGTCTTCCTGGTCGTACTTGACCGTTTTGTCACCACCCGCCTGCGGCTTGTCGCCCTTGTTGGCGGCTTTGACAATGGTCGAGATATACATCGGATTGATGATCTGGTGGTCGGTCGCGCGCATCTCGACTTCACCGGTATCAGACATGAACTTCATGCCTTCAAGTGCATAGGCCACTTTGAGCGGCTCTGCTGATTTTGCCTTCTTCATCGCGTCGGCGACCATGTACATCATGGTGTTGACGCGCAGATAGTAAAAGTCAATCTTGTATTTTTTCTCGAAATCGTTGGCGAACTTCTCGGTCTTGTTGGGAGTGATGTTGGCGTGCCACTCGGTGATTTGCTTGACCTTGCCGGCGGCGGCGTCACCCATCGCCGTCGGGGTGCTCAGGCCGCCGGCATAGTAGGTGTAGAAATCAACACTAAGGTTGGCGTCTTTGGCAGCCTTGATGAGCAGCGTCATGTCGGTGCCCCAGTTGCCGGTGATGACGGTGTCTGCACCCGATGCCTTGATCTTCGCCACATAGGGGGCGAAGTCGCGCACCTGGCCGAGCGGATGCAGGTCGTCGCCAGCGATTTTGATGTC
>JANNCZ010000252.1:0-9020 GCA_031387185.1 Burkholderiales bacterium | reverse complement strand
CCGCCGTAATTGCACACATAAACATCGAGCGTGATCGACGCGATCTCGGGCCAAGTGTGTACCGCAAGGTGTGACTCGGCCAGCAGCACGACGCCGGTGATGCCCGAGCCCGGGGCGAATGAATGAAACAGCTGGTTGACCTGCACGAGGCCTGCCGCATCGACCGCTTGAGAACACACCGCTTCCAGCGCCGCCGGATCAGTGAGCAACGCGGGGTCGCAACGGCAGCCCGAAAGGTCTCCTGTGAGGTGCAATCCCTGCATGGTATGGCGGTCAGAGTCGCTGCTGGAGTCGATTGGTGCGCTGCGGGAACGGCGTATAATTTCGCGTTTCCCGTGACTGAAAAACGCTTACTTCACAGGGAATTGTAGGTCAGAAGCAGGCCAGAAAATCAGGTCGCAGCGTCAGATTTTCGCGGTCCCTCGCAGCAATCCGCGCCCAGCATTTTTTCCCGCACTTTTCCCGCACTTTTCCCGCTTTTTCCTCGCCTTTTTTCGTCTGCCCCATGGCCGCCCCCACCCCTCTGATACTCGCCAACGCGATCCGCGCGCTGGCCATGGATGCGGTGCAAGCCGCCAACTGCGGCCACCCCGGCATGCCGATGGGCATGGCCGACATAGCCGTCGCGCTGTGGACGCGCCACCTCAAGCACAACCCCGTGAACCCGAAGTGGTCTGACCGTGACCGCTTCGTGGTCTCCAACGGCCACGGCTCGATGCTGCTGTACGCACTCCTGCATTTGTCGGGTTACGACTTGCCGATCGGCGAGATCAAGCGCTTCCGGCAACTGCATTCGAAGACGCCGGGCCATCCTGAATACGGCATGACACCGGGTGTCGAGACCACCACCGGGCCGCTCGGGCAGGGCATCACCAACGCAGTCGGTATGGCGCTCGCCGAGTCCTTGCTCGCCGCATCGTTCAACCGTGATGCCTTCGACATCGTCAACCATCATACCTACGTGGTGCTCGGTGATGGTTGTTTGATGGAGGGCATTTCGCACGAAGCCGCATCGCTCGCTGGCACGCTCGGTTTGGCTAAGCTGATTTGTTTGTATGACGACAACGGCATTTCAATCGACGGGCAAACCTCGGGCTGGTTCACCGACGACACGCCGAAACGGTTCGAGGCTTATGGCTGGCAGGTGATTCGCAGCGTGGACGGACACAATGTCGATGCCGTTGACGCCGCCATCAAAGCGGCTCGCGCCGACGCCGCTCGCCCTACGCTGATCTGCTGCAAGACCGTGATTGGCAAAGGTTCGCCCCACCGCCAAGGCACCGCCAAGACCCATGGCGAGCCACTCGGCAAGGATGAAATTGCTGCGACGCGCGCGGCACTTGGCTGGAATCACGAGCCTTTCGTGATTCCGCAAGAGGTGTATGACGGCTGGAGCGCCAAGGCTGCGGGTGCTGCCGGCGAGAAAGCGTGGAACGAGAAATTTGCGGCCTACGCCAAGGCGCATCCCGACCTTGCTGCCGAATACACGCGGCGCGTCAGCGGCGCATTGCCGGCGGGCTGGAATGCAGCTGTAAGCGCGCTGGTCAACAGCGCGAATGAAAAAGCGGAGACTGTGGCGACGCGCAAGGCATCGCAAGGCGCGCTCGCCGCACTCGCGCCTGTGCTTCCCGAGTTGATCGGCGGCTCGGCCGACTTGATGGGCAGTGTGTTCACCAACTGGCCGGGCAGTGTTGCGGTCAAGCCCGGCGTGGGTGCGGGCGGCGCGGCGGCTGTGAAAACGGTGCCGGCGAACGCTGCTGCAGGCAGCAGCGCAGCTGGCAACATCATCAACTTCGGCGTGCGCGAATTCGCCATGGCGGCCATCACCAATGGCATGGCGCTGCACGGCGGCTTCATCACCGAGACCGGCACCTTCCTCACATTTGCCGACTACTCGCGCAACGCCTTGCGCATGGCCTCTCTCATGAAGCTGCGCAATATTTTTGTCTTCACGCATGACTCGATCGGCGTGGGCGAAGACGGCCCGACCCATCAGCCGGTCGAGCATGTTTCCGCCCTGCGCCTGATCCCCGGCATGCACGTGTGGCGGCCTTGCGATACGGTGGAATCGGCGCTGGCGTGGAGCCACGCGATCGAGCGTGCCGATGGCCCGACCTGCCTGATCTTCACGCGCCAGAATTCGGCGTTCCAGAAGCGCGACGCCGACACCATTGAGGCGATCCATCGCGGCGGCTATGTCCTCGCCGACTGCAAGGGCACGCCGCAGGCCATCATCATTGCCACCGGTTCGGAAGTCGAAATCGCCACCAAGGCTAAAGAGCTGCTCGCCGCAGAGGGTATCAACGTACGGGTAGTGTCGATGCCATGCACGCAGGTGTTCGACGCACAGGATCGAGCATATCGCGACGCTGTGCTGCCGCTCAGCGTGCCGGCCCTATCCATCGAAGCCGGCGTGACGGATTTCTGGCACAAGTACGTTGGCCGTACCGGCGCGGTAATGGGCATCAACACGTTTGGCGAGTCGGCTCCGTTCAAGGATTTGTTCACCCATTTCGGCCTCACGGCGGACCACGCGGTCAAGGCTGTGAAGTCCCTAATTTGAATCTTGGGAGGAATATGTCATCGAGCACTCTATTCAACACGAGTACACCGACGCTCGGTGACGTATTCGCCAATGGAAAGACCTTCGTTGTGCCGCGCTACCAGAGGGATTACTCATGGGAAGAGGAACAATGGGAGGAGCTTTGGTCTGATCTATTTCGGGCGCATCAAGAAAACACAGACCACTACATGGGCGCGCTTGTTTTACAGGACACCGGCGACCGGAAGGTATTTACCGTCATAGACGGGCAGCAGCGCTTGGTGACCATCAGTTTGCTCGCGCTTGCGGGATTAAAATTCCTGCAATCACTTGCCGATAGCGGTGTCGAGAGTGAGAAGAACATCGAGCGCGTAAGGCTGACACGCGAGCGTTTCTTGCAGGTCAAGGACGCTGCGACACTGCTCAATGCTGCCCGGCTCAGGCTGAATCGAAATAACGATCCATTTTTCTCTGGGACTCTGGTTCAGCTTCGAGAGCCGCTGGCACCCAGGAAATTGAATGCCAGCGACAAACTGCTGTGGCAATGCTTCCGCTACTTCTCCAGGCGAATTGACGAGGAATTCAAGAAATTGGATAACGGCGAAGATTTGGCGCGGCTGGTAAATCGCACACTCGCGGATAAGTTTTTGTTCATCCAGATTTTGGTGGATGACGATTTGAATGCTTACACAGTGTTCGAAACGCTTAACGCCAGAGGCACAAAACTTACAGCGACAGACCTCGTCAAAAATTACGTGATGTCGCAGTTCTCAAGCTCCGATACCGACCTGGACATTATCGAGGTGCGCTGGCACAGGATACTGGGAGCCGCTCAAGCGGGAGATTTTTCGCTTTTCTTGCGGCATCACTGGAATTCACAGCATGATCTTGTCCGCCGGCAGGAGCTTTTCAAGGCTGTAAAGCGATCAGTGTCGAATCGCGACGAGGCGCAGTATTTTCTTGAAGGGCTGGAAAGTTCGGCTCATGTGCATGCTGCGCTTCAGCGATCGAAAGACGAATTCTGGGGTGGCGACAAGGGCATTCAAAAGCGCGTTCGGGAACTGATGATTTTTGGGGTAACCCAATGCTATCCCGTGCTGTATTCAGCGCACGCCAAGTTAATTGGGCACTTTGAAGAAATTCTCCGAATTTGTGTCGTTCTTTCGTTCAGATACATCGTGATCGGGCGTTTGAATGCGCAGCCAATGGAGCGCGCCTATAGTTCCGTAGCGGTGAAGATTTGGAAAGGCGAGATTGCGTCTGCCCGTCAAGTGTTTGAAGGACTGAAGGACCTGTACGTTCCCGATGACCAGTTCAAGCCGTATTTTTCCTCGGTGCAGATCGATTCTGGCAGCAAGAAGAGCCTGGTTCGGTACATTTTGTTCCAAATTGAAAATCATTTGGCGGGCGGTGTAACGCTCGATTTCGAGGACGATCCGGCCACGATTGAGCACATCTTCCCCGAGAACCCAGGCGAGAATTGGGAAGGCATTTTCCCCGAAGGTGCTCAGGAGGTCTATCGAATGGGCAACTATCTTTTGCTTGAGGATAGGCTCAATCGAGATGCGGCAAACAAATCCTTCGATGAAAAGAAGGTTTACTACAAGCAAAGCAAGTACCAGCTGGCAGCAAGGCTGACAACCAGTGCCTGGCACCACGATTCACTGGTTTCGCATCAGGAGTTCATGGCAAACCAGGCTGCGGCAGTGTGGCGCCTGAACTACCCGTAAAAGCTTGCGATCCTGCCTTGCAGTTTTTTTATCAATGACCGGCCTTTTATAACCGTTTAATTTCGCAGCATTTTTCCGGAGTCCATCGCATGACCATCAAAGTAGGTATCAACGGATTCGGCCGCATCGGCCGCATGGTGTTTCGCGCCGCTGCCGCGAACTTCAAGGACATCGAGATCGTCGGCATCAACGACCTGCTCGAACCCGACTATCTGGCCTACATGCTCAAGTACGACTCGGTGCATGGCCGCTTCAAGGGCGAGATCGGCGTTGATGGCAACACACTGATCGTCGACGGCAAGCGCATCCGTCTCACCGCCCTCAGGGACCCGGCCGAATTGAAATGGGGCGCGGTGGGTGCCGATGTCGTGATCGAAGCGACCGGCCTCTTCCTGACCAAGGATACGGCGGAGAAGCACGTCGCTGCCGGCGCCAAGAAAGTCATCATGTCGGCGCCGTCGAAAGACGATACGCCGATGTTCGTCTTTGGCGTCAACGACAAGAGCTATGCCGGCCAGGCCATCATTTCCAACGCCTCGTGCACCACCAACTGCCTGGCACCGGTGGCCAAGGTGCTCAACGACAAATGGGGCATCAAACGTGGCCTGATGACGACGGTACACGCCACTACCGCCACGCAAAAAACCGTCGATGGGCCCTCGAACAAGGATTGGCGCGGCGGCCGCGGCATCCTCGAGAACATCATTCCCTCCTCGACCGGCGCGGCCAAGGCGGTCGGTGTGGTGATCCCTGAACTGAACAAGAAGCTCACCGGCATGTCGTTCCGCGTGCCGACGTCGGATGTGTCGGTGGTTGATCTGACGGTCGAACTGGTGAAACCGGCCAGCTACGCGGAAATCTGCGCCGAGATGAAGGCGCAAAGCCAGGGCGCGTTGAAGGGCGTGCTCGGCTACACCGAAGACAAAGTGGTCGCCAGCGATTTTCGCGGCGAGCCGTGTACGTCGGTGTTCGACGCCGAGGCCGGCATCGCGCTCGACAGCACCTTCGTCAAGGTGGTGTCCTGGTACGACAACGAATGGGGTTATTCCAACAAGTGCCTGGAAATGGTGCGTGTGGTTGCCAAGTGAGCGTCCGATGATTGCTGAGCAATGTCCAAGTCATCGCCAAGCGATCCGCTCGTTTCCCCACCCATAGAGTCGTAGTTTCCTCCGCAAAACCGTGAATTTTCTCCGTCTGAGCGACCTCGACCTCAAGGGTAAGCGCGTCTTCATTCGCGCTGACCTCAATGTGCCGCAGGATGATGCTGGCAACATCACGGACGACACACGCATTCGCGCCTCGGTGCCGGGCATCAAGCTCGCGCTCGACGCCGGCGCCGCCGTGATGGTCACGTCACACCTGGGACG
This sequence comes from Burkholderiales bacterium, assembly GCA_031387185.1. Lineage (GTDB taxonomy): Bacteria > Pseudomonadota > Gammaproteobacteria > Burkholderiales > JAEUOS01 > CANJDH01. Next base: position 3,381 of record JANNCZ010000252.1, on the reverse strand, counting down.
CCCGACCGAAGGGGAAGTCAAACCGGAAGATTCGCTGGCACCGGTCGCCAAGCGACTCGGCGAATTGCTCGGTCGTGCCGTGCCGCTTAAAACAAACTGGGTCGATGGCGTCACCATCAACCCAGGCGAAATGGTGCTGCTGGAGAATTGCAGGTGCAACAAAGGCGAGAAAAAGAACGATGACGCGCTTTCGCAGAAGATGGCCAAGCTGTGCGACGTGTATGCCAACGATGCCTTCGGCACGGCCCATCGTGCCGAGGCCACTACGCACGGCATCGCCAAATACGCTGCCATTGCTTGCGCGGGGCCGCTCATGGCGGCTGAGCTCGATGCCCTCGGTGCTGCACTGCTCGCGCCGAAGCGGCCTCTGGTCGCGATCGTGGCTGGCTCCAAAGTCTCGACCAAACTCACCATCCTGCAAGCTCTCGCCGACAAGGTCGATCACATGATTGTCGGTGGCGGCATCGCCAACACCTTCATGGCCGCAGTCGGCCTGCCCATCGGCAAGTCGCTCGCGGAGATGGAAATGCTCGACGACGCGCGCGCGGTGATGGCGAAGATGCAGGCCAAGAATGGTTCGGTGCCGATCCCGGTCGATGTGGTGACAGGCAAGGAATTCTCGGCCACGGCAGTGGCATGCACCAAGGACGCCAAAGACGTCGCGGCAGACGACATGATTTTCGACATCGGCCCCAAGAGCGCGCAGGCGCTTGAGTCAATCATCGCCAACGCCGGCACCATCGTCTGGAACGGCCCGGTCGGCGTATTCGAGTTCGACCAGTTCGGCGGTGGCACGCGCGCAGTGGCCCAGGCGATTGCCAAGTCCAACGCTTTCTCCATCGCCGGCGGCGGCGACACCATCGCCGCGATCAATAAATACGGCGTCGCAGACCAGATCAGCTATATCTCCACCGCCGGTGGGGCGTTCCTCGAATTCCTCGAAGGCAAAACATTGCCGGCTGTTGACATCTTGGTACAACGCTGCAAGTCTTGAATCAGCAGTCCCTCCCCGACGCCGAAGGAAACCGCATGTCACGCTCAACCAAAATCGTTGCCACCCTCGGCCCTGCATCGAGCAGCGCGGAGATGCTCGACAGGCTGATCGCCGCCGGCGTCGATGTGGTGCGTCTCAACTTCTCGCACGGCACGGCTGCCGATCACATCGAGCGCGCGCGCCTGGTGCGCGAGATCGCTGCCAAACATAACCGCGGCATCGCGATCCTTGCCGATCTGCAAGGCCCGAAAATCCGCGTCGGCAAATTCAAGGATGGCAAGGTTACGCTGGTCAATGGCGCGCTTTTCACGCTTGACGCCGACGCCGATATTGGCGACGACAAGTCGGTTGGTATTGACTACAAGGAGCTGCCGCAGGACGTCAAGCGTGGCGACACGCTCCTGCTTGATGACGGCAAGGTCGTGCTGACGGTCAACAAGGTGCTGGGCAGCCGTGTCGAAACCACCGTCAAGGTGGGCGGCGTGCTGTCGAACAACAAGGGCATCAACAAGCAGGGCGGCGGCCTCACCGCGCCACCGTTGACCTCGAAGGACATCGAAGACATCAACACGGTAGTGGCGATCAAGGCCGACTACCTCGCGATCTCCTTCCCCAAGAGCGGTGCCGACATGTACATGGCGCGCGAGCTGATGCGCGCACGCGGCGGCAAGTCACTGTTGATCGCCAAGATCGAGCGTGCTGAGGCGATTCCCGCACTCGAAGAAATTCTCAAGGCCTCCGACGGCATCATGGTCGCGCGCGGTGATCTTGCCGTTGAAGTCGGCGACGCGGCAGTGCCGGCGCTGCAAAAACGCATGATCCGCATGGCGCGCGAGATGAACAAGCTCACCATCACTGCAACACAAATGATGGAGTCGATGATTACCTCGCCGGTGCCGACGCGCGCCGAAGTGAGCGACTGCGCCAACGCCGTGCTCGATGGCACCGATGCGGTGATGCTGTCCGCCGAGTCAGCCTCGGGCCAGTTCCCGGTCGAAGCGGTTGAAGCGATGGTGCGCATCTGCATCGAGACCGACAAGTCGATGGATGCCGACGTCAAGCTCGACCAGGAATTCATGAACCGCGTCTTCACGCGCATCGATCAGGCGATAGCCATGAGCGTCCTGTTCACCGCGCATCATCTCAAGGTCAAGGCCATCGTCGCGCTCACGCAGTCCGGCTCCACCGCACTGTGGATGAGCCGCCTCAACTCTGGCGTGCCGATCTATGCGCTCACGCCGGATCCCGAGACTTTCACCAAGCTCGCGCTGTTCCGCGACACGCGCACCTTCCTGATGCCGCAGCACAGCCACGACCGCGACAAGTTGCTGGCCGAATCGGAAGCGCATCTGCTCGCGGCCGGCGTGGTCGAACAGGGCGACCTCATCATCATTACGATTGGCGAGCCGATCGGCAAGACGGGTGGCACCAATACGCTCAAGATTGTGCGGGTTGGTGAGCAGTAAGGGCACCTGATTTTTCGCCGGTGCCAGCCATGTCCCGCTGGCGCGGATTTTTCTGACGAGGCCCTGTCCGCAAAGCATTGGTGCGGGCGGTTATTGACGGCATAGCATTCGAAACCGTTGGTGCAAGCGGCTTCTGGAGGAGAGGTGGTTGAAAAATGGACGCAGCCCTGCCCGCTTCGCAACCAGCCCACCTGTCAACGCAAGCGGCTGATGCGGCGGGGGCGATTGACGCGGTCTACCGCCGCGACGCACGCCGCGTCTTCGCCACACTGATACGCTTGCTCGGAGATTTTGATCTCGCCGAAGAGGCGCTGCATGAAGCCTTTCGCGCAGCACTCGAACAATGGCCCGGCAGCGGCATTCCCGCCAACCCGTCCGCGTGGTTGGTATCAGCTGGCCGCTTCAAAGCCATCGACAGTCTGCGCCGGCAAAAACGCTTCGTCGCCTGGGACGACGCTGCCGAAGAGGCGGAAGCCACGCCGGACTCAAGCGCCGCGCCCGGCGAGAGCGAAGAACTCGAAGACGACCGCCTGCGCCTCGTCTTCACCTGCTGCCACCCCAGCCTCGCCGAAGACGCGCAAATCGCGTTGACGCTGCGCGAAGTGTGCGGCCTGACCACCGAAGAAATCGCGCGCGCCTTTTTGTTGCCTGCCCCCACGCTGGCGCAACGCATCGTGCGTGCCAAGGCAAAAATTCGCGCAGCGCGGATTCCGTATCAGGTGCCCGAGCGCGATCAATTGCCGTCGCGCCTGGCCACCGTGTTGCGCGTGATCTATCTGGTGTTCAACGAAGGCTATACGGCCTCGTCAGGCACGGCGGTCACACGCAACGATTTGAGCGACGAAGCGATCCGCCTCGCGCGCCTGCTGCACGAGTTGCTGCCGGAGGCCGAAGTCTGCGGGCTGCTGGCACTGATGCTGT
>JANNCZ010000246.1:0-3975 GCA_031387185.1 Burkholderiales bacterium | reverse complement strand
CATATCGACAATCGATGCGCCGACGCGCACCGAAGGCCGGCCTGGCTCACCGGTCGTGCTCATGATGCCGCCGAACGCCTGCATCAGCGGGTCATAACCCGGCCGGTCTTTGAGCGGGCCTTCGCTGCCGAAGGCGCCGAGATTGCAATAGATGAGCGAAGGCTTCAGCGCCAGCAGCGTGGGGCCACCGAGACCCAGTTTTTCCACCTGCCCCGGCCGCAGGTTTTGCAGCACTACATCGGCGCGTTCAACGATCAACGCGGTCAGCGCAGCACGATCGGCTTGATTGCGAAAGTCGCACACGGCAGATTGCTTGTTGCGGTTAAGCGACTGAAAAAACGCCGACGCGCCCTCCCAAAACGGCGGCCCCCACTTGCGCGCGTCGTCGCCATCAGCTTTTTCGATCTTGATGACTTCAGCACCCAGCTCACCGAGGATTTGGCCTGCAAAGGGAGCGGCGACGCTGTGGCCGAGTTCGATGACGACGAGGCCGGCGAAGGGGCGTGGAGGAGAAACCGGTGGATGTGCAATTTCAGTCATGAAATCAGGCTGATGCCGCGCCGCAGAATTGTCGAGTCTCGCCCTATTATAGGTAGCGCTCAAACGAATTAAATTGCTCCGCCTCACGGCGCGCATCTCCGACGCCATGCAAGCGATGAACCGTCGACTGGCTCGTCAATCGAGCCATAGCGCAGCACCAATACACGGTTTCGGAGAAAACGCCATGATCGTCAAATCAGCCGGCAGCAACGGACAAATTACGCTTGGCAAGGAGTTCGCCGGGCGGCTCGTCATGCTGGACCAAACTGCACCGGGTGTGTGGGTCATGAGTCATCGCTACCCGCAGTTTCGCAAGGTAAATCCCCGAAGAGCGTTGCCCACCAACGACTTCGCCGCATCATTGCCGCACGATCCGCTCGCACCAACGCTTTTGGGGTGGCGCATCACCGGCTTGAAACGCGCTGTCAGAGCGCGTTTTGGCGGCATGTGCGCTACGGGGCGCATCCACCAAGGGTTTTCAGAGGATGCCTGGTTGTGATGCCTCCAGGCTGGCGCAAATATCAAATCGCCACCGTCGACAGCCACGGCACATACGCGATCACCAGCAGGCCGCCAATCAACGCCGCGATGTACGGCCAGATCGCGCCCATCACTTCATCCGGCGGCGCATCGCCGATGCGGCAGGCCACATAAAAGCCGACCCCGATCGGCGGCATCATCAAGCCGATGTTCATCGAGCACACCACCACCATCGCGTAATGCACGTCGTTGATGCCGAGTTTCTTGGCAATCGGAAACATCAGCGGCGCGAGCAGCAAAATCGCCGGCAAGCCTTCGAGCAAACAGCCGAGAATCAGGAACACGACGATGGTGACGGCCATGAAGGTCACCCAGCCTCCCGGCAGCGTGGTCATGAAGGTGGCCAGTTGTTGCGCCACGCCCGACTGCGCAATCATCCACGCCATGGAGAGCGCGGTACCGAGAATGATGAGGATCGCGCCGGTGAGCGCGGCAGTCTCGACCAGCATGTCGTAGCACTTGCGTAAACGAATGCCGCCGTAGAGAAAAATGCCGGTGAGCATGGCGTAGAGCACGGCGAGCGTCGAGACCTCGGTCGCAGTGGCGACACCGCCGCCCACGGCACCGCGAATCAGAAACGGCAACAGCAGCGCCGGGGCCGCAATCAGGAAGGTTGAGCGAATCAGCGACAGCGGCGCGCGCTTGACGCCATCGACTTTCTCGTGCCGCGCCTTCCAGCGTGCCAGTGCCGCCAGCGCCACCAACAGCACCATGGCGATCACCACCCCGGCATTGAAGAGCCCCGCAATCGATACGCCGGCCACCGAGCCAAGCACGATGAGCACGATGCTCGGCGGCACCGTGTCGGCCATCGCCGCGCCGGTGGCGAGCAGGGCGATCATCTCTTTCGGTTGGTGGCCGCGGCGCTTCATCTCGGGGAACAACGCTGGGGCAACAGCCGCCATGTCGGAGACTTTGGAGCCTGAAATACCCGAGACGATGAACAACGAGCCGAGCAACACATAGGACATGCCGGCCTTGACATGACCGATGAGTGACGCGAGAAAGTCGATGATCGCCTTGCCCATGCCGGTGGCATCCAGCACGCAGCCGAGCAGCACAAACACCGGCACCGACACCAGCACCAGACTCGACATGCCCTCGTCCATGCGGTTGACCATGGTCTCCATCGGGATCGTGGTGCCAAAGCCCATGAAGCACAGCGTGCCGATGCCGAAGCAAAATGCAATCGGCACCCCGGCGATCAGACATGCAGCGACGAAGCCGATCAGGAAAAGCGGAATGTTCCAGTTGCCCGCCTTTTGCAACGCGGGCGAGAGCAGCCAGCAGGTGCCGCCAATCACGATGACGATTGCCGCAGCGATGGCGATATCGCGCCACGAGGACGTTGCCACCACGTGGCGCAACACCAGCGCCAGCATCAGCGCGATGCCGGTGCTGATGGCCGATACACGAAAGCCGTTGGGCAGATCGAGCGCGGCGGTACGGATCATCCACTCCGATTGCACGTATTCAATCGAAGGCCACAGCAGACAGGCGAGAAACGCGGCCACCGCCATCAGCGCCAGCGTTTGCACAAACGCCTTCTTGCCAGACGACAGGCGCTCGACAAACACGTTCAGACGCAAATGCTCGTTGCGGTCAATCGCCAGCACTGAGCCCAGCATCGCCACCCACAAAAACGAGATCGAAATCACCTCGTCGATCCACACAATCGGCGCGGAAAACACATAGCGCGCGATCACGCCGAGCAACAGCAAGGCGACGATCAGCAGGGTGAGCACCGCGCACAGCGCTTCGATGGGCATCAGCAAGGCCGATCCGGGGCGCGGGGCGGACGGCGCCGCAGGCGGCGGCAAAGATGGCGGCGCGGGCGGGGCTAGCGGGATGTCGGCAGCAGGATTGGCAGCGGGATTCATGAGGCGAAGAATGATGGGAGGCGCAGCATAGTAACCGTGAATCGTTCGCTAAAATGAGCACTGCAAAACAGACGATGGAGAAAGCACTATCATGCAGATGACAGAGGAGCGTGCGCAGCAAGCGGTGACCGTGGTGCCGACCGGCGCGACACTAGGTGCCACCATCGAAGGCCTCGATCTGTCTGTCACCCTTTCGGCAGACGCGCTCGCCACGGTGATGCAAGCACTCGGCCGCTACGGCGTGCTGCGCTTTCCGGCGCAGACACTTAGCGCCGCACAGTTGAAAGCCTTCAGCGCGCAATTGGGCGATCTCGAAGTCAATGTCGCCGGGGCGTATCAAGAGCCGGGCCTGCCCGAGGTGATGGTCCTCTCGAACATGGTCGAGAACGGCAAGCCAGTGGGCTTGGCGGATGCCGGCCAGGACTGGCACACCGACATGTCCTACAGCCGCCAGATCGCCTTTGCCAATGTGCTCTACGGCATGCGCATTCCGCGCCGCGACGGGCGCACGCTTGGCAACACGTCGTTTTGCAACATGCACGCTGCCTACGACGGGCTGCCGCTTGAACTCAAGACCAAACTCGACGGCATGACGGTGTTGCACGACTTTGCCAAGTTCTGGGACAAGATGCGCGAGCGTCCGGGCAGCCGCCGCGGCCCGCTCACTGAGGTGCAGCGCCAGGCTAAGCCGCCGGTGTCGCACCCCATTTTCCTCACCCATCCGCTCACCGGGCGCAAGGTGCTGTATGCGAACCCCGGCTACTCGATGCGTATCAATGAATTGCCGCAACGCGAGAGCGATGAAATCCTCGATTTTCTGTTTGCGCACCAGACACAGCCGGCCTATCAATACACCTTCGAATGGTCCGAGCGCGACGTGCTGCTGTGGGAAGACTTCGGCACCATACACAACGCGGTGGCCGACTACCGCGCCGATGAACCACGTCTGATCAAGCGTTGCCAGGTGATGGCCACGCGTTTCTTTCGCAATGGAGAACCTTAGATGAACAAGCTG
>JANNCZ010000895.1:0-1506 GCA_031387185.1 Burkholderiales bacterium | reverse complement strand
GCAGGAAGCCGTAGCCGCCCAGCTTCAGCATGATGGCGGCCAGCACAACCGAGCCTCCGGTGGGCGCCTCGACGTGGGCGTCGGGCAGCCAGGTATGCACCGGCCACATCGGCACCTTGGCGGCAAACGCAAGCAGGAACGCGAAGAAGATCATCTTCTGCACTGACAGGCTGAGGGGCAAAGCGTGCCAGGTGGCGATGTCAAAACTGCCACCCGATTTCAGGTACAGATAAATGATCGCAACCAGTGTCAGCAGCGAGCCTGCGAGCGTGTAGAGGAAAAACTTGAACGCGGCATACACGCGATTCGGCCCGCCCCACACGCCGATGATGACGTACATCGGAATCAAAGTCGCCTCGAAGAACACATAGAACAGCGCGCCATCGAGGGCGCTGAACACGCCGATCATCAGGCCGGAGAGGATCAGGAAGGCGCCCATGTACTGCGCCACGCGCTTCTCGATCACCTCCCACCCTGCCATCACCACCAACACGGTAATGAATGCGGTGAGCGGGACGAACAGCATGGAGATGCCGTCCACCCCGAGGTGGTAGTGGATGTTGAAGCGCTCGATCCACACCGTCTTCTCGACAAACTGGAAGCCGGCTTGCGCGTTGTCAAACCCGCTCAGCAGTGGCAGCGTAACGGCGAAGGCGGCGAGAGCGCCGATCAGCGCCAGCACGCGCGCCAGACGCGCGTTGCTGTCATTTCCGGTGGCGAACACCAGCAGACCGGACAGGATCGGCACCCAGATCGACAGGCTGAGGAGCGCGGAAGCGTTGGCTTGCATCTTATTTCCCCGACGGCGGAAAGCCGAACAGGGTCAAGGAGAACAGCACCGCGACAATCATCACGATGGCGTAGGTGTAGAGATAACCGGTCTGGAACAGGCGCGTGATCGAAGCGAACCAACCCACCAGGCGGACGGACCCATTGATGATGATGCCGTCGATCACACCCACATCGCCGCCCTTCCACAGACCGGTGCCGATCAGGCGTGCGCCACCGGCAAACACCGCTTGATTGAAGGCATCGGCGTAATACTTGTTGTCGAGCAGGGTGTGGATAGCCTCGAAGCGTTGCTTGATGGCGGCAGGCAGTTTCGGGTTCACCATGTAGCAGTAGTAGGCGAAGGCGACACCTGACACCGCCAGCCAGAATGGCGCAGTAGTCAGTGCGTGGACGGCCATCGCGCCGGCACCATGAAATTCCTTGGCCAGCTCCATCATCGCACCGTGATTGGCCCCGACGGCAATCACGCCCTTGAAGTACTCGGTGAACAGCATCGGTTGCACGGTGAAGAAGCCAATCGCCAACGAGGGAATTGCCAGCAGCACCAGCGGCAACGTCACCACCCACGGCGACTCGTGCGGCTTGCCGCCGTGGTGGCCGTGATCGTCGTGGGCATCGTGCCCCTGGTCTGCGTGCGGCACTTGGTCGTAACGCTCCGCGCCCCAGAACACGAGGAAATACATGCGGAAGGAATAGAAAGCCGTCACAAACACG
>JANNCZ010000886.1:0-9035 GCA_031387185.1 Burkholderiales bacterium | reverse complement strand
CCGATCATCAAGAAGGCCGGACAGTACGCTGACTGATTGGCGGCCAGACGAAAACGGCGAACCAGGAAGGAAACGGCGCTCGACTGAGCGCCGTTTTTACGTCTACTGCGCGTGCCGCTTGCCGCACCCGGTATATTGGGCGCCATGAAGCTGCATATCCTCTCCGACCTGCACCTGGAGTTTTGCCCCTTCACCCCGCCGCCCACCGGCGCCGGGGTGGTGATTCTCGCCGGCGACATTCATGTCTCGACCCAAGGCTTCGGCTGGGCGCGCGCCATGTTTCCCGGGCAGGAGCTGTTGTACGTCGCCGGCAACCACGAGTTCTACCGCCACGATTGGGATGCCCATCTTGACGCGATGCGCAGCGCGGCGGCGCGGCACCAGATCCATTTCATGGAAGACGACGCCGTCGTGATCGGCGGCGTGCGCTTTTTGGGCACCACGCTGTGGACCGATTTCGATTACTTCGGCGCAGCGATGCGCGAGACGGCGATGCGCGCCTGCGTCCAGTATCTGGCCGATTTTTCGCAAATTCATTCACGCATTCCGTCGCGCTATTCATCGAGCACTGCGTCGAGTACTGCTTGGCGCACTGCTTCGCGCACTTCGTCGCACGAGCCGGAGAAAACCGATCTCAGCCACGCCCTGCATAGCGCCAGCCGCCTGCTCACGCCGGAGCAGGTGCGTCTGCGCCACCTGGCCTCACGCGCCTGGCTGGAGCAGCAACTGGGGCTGCCGTTCGCCGGGCAAACGGTGGTGGTCACGCACCATCTGCCGGCGCAACAGTCGGTCGCCCTGCGTTATCGCGATGACCTCGGCAGCGCCGGCTTCGCGTCGCGGCTGGAACACCTGATGGGCAAGTCGGTGCTCTGGGTGCATGGACACACCCACGACCGCTTTGACTACAAAATCAACCAGACCCGCGTACTCTGCAACCCGCGCGGCTATTGCAGCCGCGATGGTGCGCGGGTGGAGAACCGTGAGTTTGATCCGGGGCTGGTGGTGGAAATACCGGTCTGATTGGCGAAGGCGGTGCGCCGCTGCTGCGTCGCCGCGTTTTTCGCCACTGCGTCGCTACGCTGCCACCAGTGCAACGCTACCGTGTCAACCCGGTCCAGCGCTCGACCAGCCCGGTAGTCTCGACCCCAAACAAATCAAGCATGCGCCCGACCGAATGATTGACCAGATCGTCAATCGAGGTCTTGCTCTGATACAGCGCCGGCACCGGCGGGAAAATCACGCCGCCCATTTCAGTCACTGCCGTCATGTTGCGCAGATGCGCAAGATTGAGCGGGGTTTCGCGCGTGACCAGCACCAGGCGGCGGCGCTCCTTGAGGATGACGTCGGCGGCGCGTGAGATCAAATTATCGGAGAAGGCATGCGCCACTGATGCGAGGGTTTTCATCGAACACGGCGCGACGATCATGCCGTGGGTGACGAAGGAGCCGCTGGCGATGGCGGCGCCGATGTCGCGGTTGTCGTAGGCCACATCGGCCAGCGCCTCGATTTCCTTTTTCGACATCGACAGCTCATGTTGCGCGTTGAGCGCGCCCGCGTTCGAGACCACCACGTGGGTTTCCCACTCGGGAGCCTCGCGTTGCAAACCGCGCATCGCCTGCAGCAGGCGCACGCCATACAGGCTGCCCGATGCGCCGGTGATGGCGACGACGAGCCGCTTGCTCATGCTGGCACCTTGGCCGGATTGTGGTCGAAGAACATATGGGACAGGAATAGTATAGAAATACTGCCCTCAACTTCCCTGAAGTGTGCCGTGTCAAATTTGGCCTGACCTGGAAATTTCTCCGACGGCTCGCGAATCGCCTGTCCGGTTTTTGGGACAATTTTAAGAGCAGCTACGGCCTTGGTTTTTTCCATAGCCGCTTTTAGTGCCGCAATCGATTTGTCTGGTTCGGTATGGATGAGACCTGCCATAAATGCTACCGGTTCACTATTTTTGTAATTGCCGGAAATGAATCGCAGCATGCCGTCCTTGTGCAAATACGCAGCGCGGCTCTTGGCTTGGGGCGTCAATTTTTTGAACTCGAACACCAGCAATGCGCGTTCGCTATCAAGCGTGCGGTATTCGATATCAGTGCGGTGGGCCCTGACAAGTTTGCCCTGCGCATAGTCAGGTTTGGCGCGAAGCACCTCATACAAAAAATCGCTTTCCAGCCCATCTTCGGCTTTGCGGTCATCAAGTGCCGCACCAAAGAATTTGGTAATAACCGGCTCTTTTTTTGAGGGATCAATTCCCTTTTGCCCCGCATCTGCCAACTCCCGCCAAATACGCTGCATGTAGGCGATCACTCTGGACGACTCACGATCCTTGAATGCAAGTCGCCAGCCGGAAGACAGATCAGTACCGGACATCAAGATTGGCCCTTCAGATACCGGGTTTCCTCCCGGATTGTGCGGATGATCTCCACCGCATCCTGCAATGCTGCGCGGGTCATCCAGAACCGCGTCACCAGCGGCTTGATCAAGTAGATTGAATCATCGGCGATGCAAACAAAATCTGAAAAAAGCGAAAAACTTTTGCCTGCCTGCATCGGCACCAGGTCGCCGTCGCGCAATCGATTCAGAAAAGCCATCACCAAGGCATCGTCGGTGACCATATGCTTCCCGCCTTGCGGCGGTGCTAGCGAAACTTTGCAGATACCCAAAGGCGCAACGCCTGAAGGCGCATTCGCAATCACCCCAACATTTAATTCACCGCAGCCCTCGGTCTTGGATTGAAGGCGCAACAACTCCGACCGGAGTGTATTTGCATACTGTTCAATCGCAGAGCCGGTGGCGCGGCTCAAGGCACGCGTGCGCAACGACTCGTAGTTGGCGGGTTGAATGCTGGGGATGAGTGTCTCGTTGGCTTCGATAACCAGGCGGTTTTCAGTAGCACTCAAACCAAAATAGCGGTTGACCGCAGCAAACAAATCCTTCTGTATCTGCTCGAATTGGAGATTTTGATGAAAGCCGTCAAGCGCTTCGATCTTTTTCATCGACTGCGCAACTTCACGAACGATGCCCGATGCTTTCTCTGGTTGTGGATGACGATCGGGTGTGAAGAATGGCAGGGAATAGCATTCCTGCATCGTTACCGCCGCACGCTCCGCGACCATCCGATAGGTAGATAGCAGCAACACATATCGCGCAAGCGGTGAGCGCAGATAGACCGCGAGAAAGCGCAGCAAATCCGCGTCGGCTTCCGGCCCTTTGATTGCCCCTACTGCACTTTGAAACGAAAATGGAATATTGCTAAAAAAGGCGCGCATCTCAAAATCGCCGGATACACCATCAGGAAACACCACTCGCGCTCCGTCAAATAACTTGCCGTCATGCGCGCCCTTGGAGGCGATCTTTTGATACTTGGGATCGGACGCGGGATAGGGCACCAGAAGTTGCGTGTCCAAAACCGGGGTATCAGGCCGGTTGTTCGCTTTCAAAAAAAGAATTTTTGCGATTCGCCCCGGCAAGATGGATTCGCGAGATTTGTCTTCGCGGTGAAAGCCCTTGCCGGCAATCCATCCGCGGCCACCACGGTTCAAAGGCGCTCTGAGTGCGCCAACCGTCCCAAGCATGCGAAGCTTGGCGAGCAGCGCACGGTCATGAGCACCGCCCCAAAAAAGCGCTTGAAGCGATTGATTGTTGGCGGCAACGGAAGATGCCGGCAGTTTGTGCCTGTCGGCGCCATGAATGGTTAGCCGGTTGAATGCAAGGCTGACATCGGCTTTTGGCACCCAGTATTCGATCAGGTGTTCCTCAGGCCGTATGTCTGCCGGCTTGCCGCTGGCGCGGGCTGATCCGGTAGCGACCACGCAAGGATGAATCGCCTCCTGAAACAAAAGCCGCCTGATATCGGAAAAATTAACCAGCCTATCCAGGTGAAAACGCGCAAGCCATTCCGCCAAAAATGGCTGGCTGGCCGCGCTCAAAAAAAGTCCGGCGGGCAAAATCAGACACACTCTGCCCTGCGGACGGACAATCATTGCCGCCTTGTAGGCGAAGGCGGCCGCAATTTGACGGCCTGGGGCTGCAAGCTGATGGTCGGCCAGCCAATTGTCGTGCGCCAACGGCCCTTCATCTCCCTTTGGCTCGTACCAAGGGGGGTTGGATAGAAAAATGCTGCAACTGCCGGACTTTGCCAACGGATTCCGGGAACTGAAGAACTCGCCTTTTGAAGTGCCGCCATGCAAAATTTTCCCCAACAACGGCGGCAGTTTTGCCTGCTCATCGATTCCCAGTTGGGCAATATCACTCGGCATCAAATTTTCAAGCAGCGCGAGATACAGGCTGAATGCGGTGACACGGCAAGCGGTTTCACTGATATCGCTGCCGCGTATGCCTTGCAGCAGCAATTGCCTGCGCTCGTGAAATGTGAGTGACCGCCTGACCTGATTTTTTGCAGTCCGCAGCATCAAACGGTAGGCCGTGGTGAGGAGAATCCCTGATCCGCACGCGCCGTCATACACTACTTCTTTTGCTGGGTTTTCTGACCCTTCAAACGCTTGATCTACGGCAAACAGTGCGAGGTGACGCGGCGTGTAATAGGCGCCTGTCAGATGTTTGCTGTTCCCCAAAAAAGTTTCGTAAATTCCGGATATGAGCTCGACCGGGATTTGACTGAAATCGTAGGTCCAGAATGATTGTTGTTTGGAGTCGATATCGGTTCGGACTAAAAACTCGCGCAAGCAGCCAAACGCGGCTTCATCCAATGCATCCCAGCGAAATGTGTCGCTTGAATCTGAATCGAGAAAATCACCGTTGAAGTCTTTTTTCAGACGCGCCAGAAGTTTTGTCAGCCCGGTATGGTCATGCCCGTTGACCAGATCGCGCAAGGTTTGCACCCGGTGCTTCGCCCGGTATGTGTTGCCAACAATGCCGCGATGCTCAAGAAAAGAGATGAACAGGCATTGCCCGAGCAAGTAATGCGCTTGCGGGCGTTCCATTGTTTTTGCCAATGCATCAGCCGCACTGGATAAATTGCGCAGCAAATGGCGATCTACCCGCGCGTCAGGTGAGAACCAGTCGGGATGTCTGTGTTGAATATCCCCGGATGCGATATCAGTGGCAGAGTAAAGGGACTGCAGTGACGCCTGCTGAAAATCCAGCGGCGCACTTTCTTTGGATTCTTCTGATACACCTACGGCCCACAGATGATTTCGCGTCACTTGCAAAATAACAGTGACCAGGCCTTGATTCCAAATTTTCTGCCGGATAAGGTCGAGCGTGCCATTGAGCGGGTTTTCGTCCACGCCCAATTCGATCAGGCATACCGCCGGCTGGTCTTCAACGCAAAATACGGCGCTGGACTGAACCACACCGCGCGCATCAAGCAGCACTTCGATCTCTGCCGCGAAGGGATGATCAGCGATATCAGAGTGATGACGAAACAGGGCCTTGGGGTGGTGTTGATACCCCAATCGTTTCAGCCATGCATCGGTGACTGCTGACATAAAAATATAAGGATATATTTATACAGTAATTAATTTTATCAACAAACCCGGGTCAATTGCCCTGTGCAACGCCCATATTCGCTGCGCGATGCATTATCGTATGAATCATGTTTGAAATGCCCTATGTCGTAACAGGATGCCCATGACGAACCTTGTGAACCTTGTGTATGCCAGTGCGGTCAGTCTTGCTGCGGCTTACCGCACGAAATCACTTTCTCCGGTCGAAGCCACGCGCGCGATGCTTGATCGCATTGACCGCCTCAACCCGTCGATCAACGCGTTTTGCCATGTTGCCCACGAATCCGCACTCGCTGATGCACGCGCATCGGAAGCACGCTGGGCCAAGGGCGCGCCGCTCTCCCCCATCGACGGCGTGCCGGCCGGCATCAAGGACTTGATTCTCACAACGGGCATGCCGACCCTGCGCGGCTCGAAGACCGTTGGTACGGGCGGGCCGTGGCTCGATGATGCACCCGCAACAGCGCGCCTCAAGGAGGCCGGTGCCGTGATCCTCGGCAAAACCTGTACGCCCGAGTGGGGCTGGAAAGGTGCGACCGATTCACCTCTCACCGGCATCACGCGCAATCCGTGGAATCTCGCCATGACGCCGGGCGGATCGTCCGGTGGCGCGAGCGCCGCTCTGGCAGCGGGTCTTGGGCCTTTGCACATCGGTACTGACGGTGGCGGTTCGATCCGCATTCCCAATGCATTCACTGCGACCACCGGCATCAAAGCGCACTTTGGCCGCGTGCCGGCCTGGCCTTTGTCGCCGATGGGCACCGTCGCACACGTGGGGCCAATGACGCGCAATGTTGCCGATGCGGCGATGCTTCTCAACATCGTCTCGCAACCCGACGCGCGCGACTGGAGCGCGCTGCCGCCGCATGACAAGGATTGGAGCGCGAATCTAGGTGAAGGCGTCAAGGGCCTGCGTATTGCCTACAGCCCGCGCCTCGGCTACATCCCGCATGTCGATGCCGAAGTCGAAGCGGCAGTGAAACAAGCGGTGCAACGCTTCGTTGACCTCGGGGCGCACGTCGAGCAGCGCGACCCCGGCTTCCCCGACTGCGGGCCACTCTTTGCGACGCACTGGTTCGCCACCGCGCGCAACACCTTCGGCAAATTGCCGCCAGAGAAATTCAAGCTGATGGATCCGGGCCTGCAAGCCACTTGCGCCTACGCTGCGCGCTACACGATTGCCGATTTTCTCGACTATCAGGCCGCGCGCGTGCAGGTGGGGGAGGCGATGAAGCGCTTCAACACCGAGTTTGATCTACTCATCACACCCGCCACCGCCGTGCCGGCGTTTGAGGTGGGCCGGGTGTCGCCCGATCTGCCCAGCAATGTGCAATCGGTGCCTGAGGACTGGACCTGGTGGACGCCGTTCTCGTTTCCGTTCAACCTCACGCAGCAGCCTGCCATGTCGATCAACTGCGGGTTTACGCAAACGGGTTTGCCGATCGGCTTGCAGATCGTCGCCCCGGCGTATCGGGAGGATTTGGTCCTGCGCGCGGCGGCTGCGTTCGAGGCACTGCGCGGGCCGCTTGTTTGGCCTACACTGTAGTGCTGCTTTCGCGCCAACCAGCCAATCGGCCAGCCAGCGTGGCGCACGATTTGCATTGCCAGATTTACTCTGCTTGATGCGCATGGCGTCAAGACAACCAACGTGATGAACCCCATGAGGAGATGACCATATGAAATTTCGTTCCCCTTTGCTTGCGGCACTGTTTTCTGGTGCGGCCCTGCTCGCCATTTGGGCACCGGGCGCCTCGGCGCAAAGCGTGCTCAAAGTCGTGCCGCACTCCAACCTGTCGATCCTCGATCCGATCTGGACCACGCAGTACATGGCGCGCAATCATGGCTACATGATTTATGACACCCTGTTCGGCACCGACGAAAAAGGCCAGATCAAGCCGCAGATGGTCGAATCGTGGGAGGTCAGCCCCGACAGCCGTCTGTGGACCTTCAAGCTGCGTAAAGGACTGGAATTTCATGACGGCAAGCCGGTCACCGGTGATGACGTGACGGCCTCGCTGTCACGTTGGGGCAAGCGCGACGCAATGGGGCAAAAGCTGTTCAGCTTCATTTCGCGCATGGATTCGCCCACGCCCGACACCTTCCGCATTTTCCTCGGCGAAGCCTGCGGCATCATGCTCGACGCTCTCGGCAAGCCTTCGTCCAACGTGCCTTTCATCATGCCCAAGCGCGTCGCTGACACCCCTGCCGACAAGCAGATCGAGGACTACATCGGCTCCGGGCCATACGTATTCAAGCGCGACGAATTCAAGCCGGGTGACAAGGCGGTCTATACCAAGAACGCCAAGTACGTGCCGCGCAAAGAAGCGCCGTCCGGCTCGACTGGCGGTAAAAACGTCTACGTGGATCGGGTCGAATGGAACCTGGCATTGCGTGACGCGCAGGCGCAAGTCAACGCTCTTTCCAAGGGCGAAGTCGACATCATCGAGCAGCCGGCGTTTGAATCGTATGCCGCGCTGGCCAAAGACCCGAATGTGGTCATCATCAATGGCAACAATCTCGGCTTCCAGTACATGGTGCGCTTCAACCACCTGCACCCACCATTCAACAACGCCAAGGTGCGCCAGGCCGCGATTGCCGCGTTCAATCAGGAAGCGTTCCTCAAAGCGCAGGTCGGCATCAAGGAGTATTACAAAACCTGCCCGTCGATGTTCGTCTGCGGCACACCCTACGGCTCGACCAAAGGCAGCGACCTGATCGGCAAGTCGAGCATGAAGAAGGCGCAAGAGTTGTTGAAGGCGTCCGGCTACGACGGCACCACTGTCGTCATCATGAAGCCGACTGATCTGGCCTCGATTGCCAAGCTGCCCGATGTCGCCGCGCAATTGCTGCGCCAGGCCGGGTTCAAGGTTGATCTGCAATCGATGGACTGGAACACCCTGGTGGGACGCCGTGCCAAAAAAGACTTGCCCTCGGCTGGTGGCTGGAACATCTTCGCCACCGCCTGGGTCTCGCCTGACATCTGGAATCCGCTGACCAATGCCGCCATCGGCGCAGCCGGTGAGAAGTCCTGGTTCGGCTGGCCCACCGACGATGCAATCGAAAAACTGCGCGACCAGTTTGCGCGCGAGCTCGACATCAACAAGCGCAAGACGCTTGCCGAAGCGATTCAGGCGCGCGCCTTCGAGGTCGGCACGCACGCGCCCGTCGGCGAGCAGATCAATCCGGCAGCGCTCAAAAAAGGCGTGACTGGCTTGGTAATCGGGCCCGGCAACTTTTACTGGAACATCAAGAAGTAAGGGCTGGGGCCGGAACAGGGCGGGGTGACCCGCCCTTTTTTCTGTCTGCTCCCATATTGCACACCACGATTAGCCGCACCCAGCATCGTTCTCCATGTTCGCCTTCCTCGTCAAGCGCATCGCTGCCACCGTCCCGGTGTTGTTCATCGTGGCGGTGCTGGTGTTCCTGTTGTTGCGTCTGACCCCCGGCGACCCGGCCGCAATCATCGCCGGTGATGCCGCCTCGCCCGAAAACGTCGCCAAGATTCGCGAAAACCTGGGCCTCTCCAAACCATTGCTGGTGCAGTTCGGCATCTGGTTTGGCAATGTG
>JANNCZ010000874.1:0-6579 GCA_031387185.1 Burkholderiales bacterium | reverse complement strand
GCCCAGAACGCAATCAACACGTTGAAGATGCCAAATAGCAGACCGGTGCGCATCAAGCCCAAATGCGGCGCGAGGATTAACGGAAACGCAATCGACACTGCAAGCGCGCCGAGGTAATCAAAGGTCAGCACCTGCGACACCACCTCCTTGAACACCAGCTCGCGCCGCAGGATGCGCATGATGAGCGGAATCTCCAGTCCCACCAGCATGCCGGTGATGAACACCAGGCCGTAGAGCACCAGACGGAACGGGCCGGACAAATGGGCGAACACCAAAAACAGGATCAGCGCCGAGAAGCCGCCGATCACGCCGACCAGAATCTCGATCTGCACGAAGCGCGCCGCGAGGCCGCGCTCGATGTAGCGCGACAGCCACGAGCCGACGCCCAACGCAAACAGATAGGTGCCGATCACGGTCGAGAACTGCGTGACCGAGTCGCCCAGCACATAGCTCGACAGCGCCGCTGCGATCAGCTCATAGGCGAGCCCGCAGGACGCAACAACAAAGACGGAAAAAAGCAGGGTGTGGCGCAAACGGTGCAGCGGCGCGCGTCAGTGAATGGCTGCCGCAACGATCAGCGCAATCCCCAGGCACATGGCCGCCACCACGGTGGCGACGGCCTGATTGCGCTTCTCGACGATCTCTTTCCACAGATTGACCGACGGGGTGAGCTTGTCGATCACGATGAAGGTAATGCAGAACACGATGACGCCGAGGAATGAAAAGATCAGTGAATTGATCAGGAATTGCGGGTTGATAATGTCCATGATGCGTGGTCCTCCAGGAGAAAAGTGGTGCCGGTGCGGTTGGATTGATTTTTGGCCGAGCTGATTTCTGTACCGTTCCTGCTACTTGTGCGAGAGCGTGCTGGAACGCCCCGAATTCCAGCCGCCACCTCCGCTGCTGCCACCGGTGTAACCGCTCGATGCCACCTGCTGCACGCCGCGGCTACCGGTCAGGGTCATGCCGTTGTGCTGCGCGTAAGTGAAAAACGACAACGCGGCAGCGCCGGCGATCAGATAAAACTTTTGCATGGGGTCTCCTCAGTCATCATCGTCATCATCGCCGCCGCCGCGCGGATGGTCGCTGTCGGCCCAGCGCGCAGTCTCGAAGGCCTTGGCGCGCCACCAGCCCCACAGCGGCACCAGCAGCAGCAATATTTGCAACAGCACCCAGTTGAGCCACGACGCATGGCCGCGTTCCAGCTTGAGCGTCGCACCGATGGCATTGGGGGCGTCCTTTGCAGTCTCGCCGTCAATCTGCAACTGGTACTTGCCGGCCGGCACATCCGCAAACAGCACGTGGCCGCTGGAGGAGCCTTCGCTCCAGGATTCCCCGTCGTCCACGCCGGAGTAGCGCTCCAGCTGCTGCTCGGCGCGCCACACCTTGCCTGATGCGGGATCCACCAGGGTGTAGTTGAAACCGGCCCAGTTGTTGGCAACGTCGGTCGAGTTTTGCAGCACCAGCGGGCCGTTGCCCTTGATGTCAAACGGCTCGGTGGTCTTGGTGGACTCGATGCGCGGCGTGACGACGAACGTCTCCTTCATCACGGTGTCAGTGGTGAGCGCGAACCACAGTTGCAAAGCGAGGCTGATGGCGGCGAACAGGCCGAAGCGTTTCCACAGCACGGCGTTGGCGGCGGTGTGCGGCGAGGGCTGATTCGGCGCCACGCCTTTGGGGGCGGGCAGGGCGTCCTTGAGTTTGAAGGCCTGCTGCACTGCGGCGGGCGTGACGTAATCACCGAGCGACCAGCTCACTTCGTTGGCGGTTTTCTCGCGGCTGAGCAGTTGCGGTGGCGCGATGTAGTCGTCTACTTCCACGACGTCACCCACCTGCACCTTCCAGTAAAACTCGCCCAGCACATGCTGCACTTCGGCCAGGTAGTGCTGAAAGTGATCGAAGCTCGCGCCCTTGCTGTAAGCGCTGAGCCCCAGCACCTTCGGGCCGCGCCCGGTGTTGCAAGAGAGCGACCAATGCCCATCGCTGTCCGCCAGCCAGGCATAGCCCGCCTGCGCGTTGAACAACAAATATTCGCTCCACGAAAACCCGGCGTCAGAGGCGCGGCGCATGTGGCCGATGACTTCCCATTCGATGGCGCTGAACTCCTTGCCGCCGAATTTTTCACCACCGAATTTTTCCTGAACAAATTTTCCTTTGGCGCCGAGCGCAATGCGCAAGGGGTAGGACATCGCCTCCTGCGCCTTGGCGACCAGCTGTACTTTTTTGTCACTGGTGTCTAGCACGGCACCGCAGGAGGCGCAGCCGTAGGTCTGGATCTTGCCGCTCGACAATTTGAACGGCGCAGCGCAGCTCGGGCAATTGAATGCCTCAGCCTTGTGTTTCGGTGCCAGTACATCGGGCGCATCGTGCGGGTCGCGCAGGTGTGTCAGCTTGAGGTCGCGCGCGGCCACGCGCTCACCCACATACACGCGCGTGATGCCGTCAGTCGTATCGCTGTAGTCGATGGTGGCGAACTCGCCATCGAGTTCCAGATCCACCACCGGCGCGGCGTAGCCGGGGCCGACGCTGAACGGCAGCTCGCCCTGCCCCGCGATGCAGGTCGAAGACTCCAGATTGGTGACGGTGTAATAGCGCCCGCCCAAATCAATCTTGTCTTCGATTTTGATCGCGTTGAACGGCGGTGGCGCGAGCGCGACGGATTTTTCAAACGTGACATAAAACTCACCCGCCGCCTCACCCAGCCAGCCGGTCTTCATGTCGTCAAACATGATGTGCCACTCGTTCCACAGGCCGGCCGCGTACTTCAACTGGATGCGGCCGATCACGCCGAAGTGCACGCCTTTGTAGACGCCCTCGGTACCGATCTGGATCAGCGTCGGGTCATCCTGCAACTCCGCCATCTTGCCGATATGTTCGAGCGCTTCGCCATGACGCATCAACGTCGACGTGCAGTACTCACAGACGGCAAGCACCGAGGCTGCCGCGTGAAACTTCACGTCGGCACCGCACTGCGGGCAGTTGGCGTGTTTCATGAAATAAAGGGGTCACATGAAATAAAGGGGTCAGACCCCATTTATCGAGACCCCATTTATTGCCGCTGGTGGCAGTGGTTGGCGCGCCCTGTCGACGGCACGATCAGGCAAGCTTGGCGAGCAACTCGGCCTTCTTGGTGTCGAACTCGGCTTGCGAGAGGATGCCTTTGCCGACCAGGGCATGCAGTTTTTCGAGGGTGGCAGAAATGTCGTCGATGTTTGTACCGCCACCGGGCGCACTGCCGGCTTGCGCGCCGCCCCCACCAACGGTTACAGAGCCTCCTCCTTGCGCAGCCGCTCCTGGAGCGGCTCCTGGCGTGCCCCCCATTCCAGCGACCGGTTGATTCCCCATCATGCCGCCGAGCATCGCGCCAGCCATCTGGTTGCCGATGCCGACGCCCGCCGCGAGTTGCGCGCCCATCGCCGCAATACCTCCACCTTCGTTTGCTGCGGCAATCGGAATCGCATTCGCAGTCTGGTACTGCGTGTATTTATTCATGTCGCCGATCATGTTCATGCCGATGCGGGTGTCGAGCAGCTTCTGAATTTCTTCGGGCAGCGAAATGTTTTCGACGTTGAGGCTATCGAGCGCGAGGCCGATCTTGGCAAACATCGGCTCGGCCTGCTTCTTTACCGCTTCGGCAAACGCCGTCTGGTTGCCGGCCATGTCGAGGAACGCCACGCCCGAGCCGCCGAAGGCATTGGTCATGGCGGCGATCATGCTGTTGCGCAACTGGCCGTCAAGATCGGCCACGGTATAGGTCTCGCGCGTGCCGGCAATTTCCTTGTGGAACAGCTTGGGGTCGGCGATGCGATAGGAGTAGATGCCGAAGGCGCGCAGGCGCACCGCGCCAAAGTCCTTGTCGCGAATCGTGACCGGATTGGGCGTGCCCCATTTGCAGTTGAGCTGCAGGCGCGTGGAAAAAAAGTAGAGGTCGCTCTTGAATGGGGCCTGGAACAACTTGTCCCAGTTCTTCAGATTGGTGAGCAGCGGCAGCACCTGGGTGGTGAGCTTGTGGAGGCCCGGCCCGAACACGTCGGCCATCACGCCTTCATTGACAAACCCTGCCATTTGCGACTCGCGCACCGTGAGTTGGGCGCCGTTCTGGATCTCCATGTCCTGCATCGGATAACGGTACGACAGCACGCCGTCGGCCTCTTCGGTCCAGTGGATGACATCGATAAACTGCTTCTTGATGAAGTCCATCAGGGCCATGGCGGTCTCCTTGCTGGTGGCGGGGGAATCGACAGCCTAGCATAGTTGAATCGCGGTCAAATGGACACGCCAAGCATGCGCAAAGCCTCAATTGCCGGGTGTTGCGCGCGTCGCACGCGCAACACCGCTCACACCGTTTTGCGGCAGCGCTCGATCCAGCGCACCGTCAATTTTTCCTGCACGGCATTCTGCGACAGACGGTCGTTGAGGATGCCAAAGTCCACCTTGTCGAGTTCCTGATCCTGGTTGAAACAGGAGAACACGTAGGTGGTCTCGCCGGTGACCGGATCCTTGTGCGGCTGCACGCACTGTGCGCAGATTTCTTTCATCATGCATTGCATCGGCGAGTTGATCGAACCAATCGCCATGTGTTTGGCCTTGAGGTGCGGCTTCAACACATCGTGGCGCGCGCGTGCCACGGCCGCCATCATGCGATCAGAGCCGATGGCGATGATGCGGTCAACGTCTTGCAGGCGGATGCCGCTGTTTTCGTGGTGGCCGAGGCGGCCGGCGGCGTAAGCGTCCATTGCCTGCACGATGTTGCCGGTGAAGGTTTTGTCCTGCGCACGCGTCGGCGCGAAGCCCGGGTCTTCGTCGCAGCACCACACCACTTCGTCGGCGGCGCGCTCGATTTCCTCGACCTTGTAGCGGTCGATCACCTTCTTGTACCCGGCAAAGTACAGCACCTTCGAGCCCGCGGCACGGAAGGCCTGACCGATCGAGAACAGCACCGCATTGCCGAGGCCACCGCCCACCAGCATCACGGTTTCGTTGGGCTCAATGTGGGTCGGGGTGCCGGTCGGCCCCATCAGGATGACCGGTTCGCCCGGTTTGAGGTCAATGCACAAGTCGGCGGAGCCACCCATCTCAAGCACGATGGTCGAGACCAGGCCGGCATCACGATCGACCCAAGCGCCGGTCAGCGCCAACCCCTCCATCTGCATGCGCGTGCCGTTGGCGACCGGCGCAAGTGCCTCGAAATTCTGCAAGCGGTAAAACTGGCCCGGCTCGAATTTGCGCGCCGCTGCCGGGGCTTTGAGGATGACTTCGACAATTGTCGGGGTCAAGCGGTTGACTGCGTGTACGGTGGCGCGCCAGTCGTGGTTGAGAGTGCTGATCAGATCCTTCGCTGCGCCAGGCGCACGCTGGGCCAGCACACGCGTGACCACCGGATAGCCCTGCTTGGCCGAGCCGAGCGCCTTGACCACGTTGCCGAAGTAAGAGGGATGCACGTCGCCGAAATAGGAAACGAAGCGGCCATCGGTTGATTTCGACAGCAGCACGTTGGCCTGCGCGGGCTTGGAACTTGCGCTCTCGGGCTTGATGGGCTGGCCTTGTTCATTGCACGCGGCGAAGTATTTGCCGTCCACCCTGAAATGCGCGCGCTCGGCGTCGGTTCCCTCGCGTGAGAGCACCGTGTTGGGCTGCGTGCCGGCCGCCACAAACACGGTGCGTGCCGGCAACCAGGTCTCCCCTGCGGGCGACGACTTGCCGTCGGCGTTGACTTCGCTGCGCGTCAGCCACAGGCCCTTGACTGCGCCGTAGTTGTCAATGTCTGCCCGCTTGGGCGCCAGGCACTCGGCAAAAGTGATGCCTTCCTGCAAGGCCAGTTCCACCTCTTCGTGATTGAGCGTGTAAGACGGGCTATCGATCAGGCGGCGGCGATAGGCGATGGTGACGCCGCCCCAACTGCGCAACAGTTCGATGATGCGCGGCTCGCGCCCTTGCCGCTTGGCATTTTCACGCTCGTTACGGATCGCGCGCGCGTGCGCCAGAAATTCCTCGGCGATTTCGCGGTCTTCATCGCGCCATGTGGCGCGGATGGCGCTGACGCCGGATTCTTTTACCAGCGCCTCGTGGCGTGTGAGAAATTTTTCGACCTGCACCTGATAGTAGGCAAGCGATTCGGTCGCGGTGTCGATGGCGGTCAAGCCGCCACCGATCACCACCACCGGCAGGCGCAACTGCATGTTGGCGAGTGAGTCGGCCTTGGCGGCGCCGGTCAGTTGCAGGGCCATCAAAAAGTCGGAGGCGGTGCGCACGCCGCGCGCAAAGCCATTGGGAATGTCGAGCAGGGTCGGACGGCCGGCGCCGATGGCGAGCGCGACGTGGTCGAAGCCGAGTTGCCACGCATCATCGAGCGTGACGGTGCCGCCGAAGCGGATGCCGCCGAACAAGGCAAATTCGACGCGGCGCTCGAGAAGCAGACGAATCACTTTCAGAAAGCTCTTGTCCCAGCGCACCGTGATGCCGTATTCGGCAACACCACCGAAGCCGGCATTCACGCGCTCGTCGAGATTTTCCTTGATGTCGGCGTAATCGCGGATCGGCTCAAACGCCGCGCGCGAGCCATCGAGATTCACCCCGGAG
>JANNCZ010000858.1:0-1827 GCA_031387185.1 Burkholderiales bacterium | reverse complement strand
ACGGAAACAGAATGTTGAAGGCGCGGTTGCGGCTCAACCGGTAGATGGAAAAGTCTGCGCGGTCAATCGTAATGATGTCAGTGGCACCGGATTGTTCGGCCAGCAGCACCAACGACGCATCGGCAAGATCAACCCTGCGGTCAGGGTACTTTGCCATGATGCTGGCAAAACCCTTGAGATCGGCGGCGCTGATGTCTGCAACCGTGACGGCACCGGCCTCGATGAACTGGAACAGGCACAGCTTGCCTGCGCGCGAGAGGAAGTGACAAGCTTCGGTCAGCACCGGCCAGGTGGTCAGCAGTCTGACGGTATTGGCTTCTGCCCAAGCCACGGTGGCCTTGTGATGCTGATCTTCCCGCTTGAACAGGGCGACCAGTGGACCGGTGTCAGCGAGAATGCTTTTCACGCAATTTGGCGTCCAGAAGCTGCTTGACGCGCCCGCTGACATTGCGCTCGCCCTTGGGCAAGCGTGAGGTATCCGCTCCGAACAGTCCGCGCCCCAGTTCGCCCAAGGTGGGCTGAGTGGACGAGTCGCGCTCAACAATATCCTTGATGGCCTGCATCACCACTTGGCTTTTGGACACGCCACGGCGCTTGCACACACGGGTAAACGAAGATTCGAGCGCTGGATCGAGACGAACGGTGAGCGTCATGACGGGGGATGTGGCGATTTGGAGTAATACGATATTACAACATGCGTGCGCCTTCGCTCCATGTAGAGTGGCGTCTTCCGCATTGTGATGACATTTTCCCGTAGATTCCAAGGAGAGCCACTTGAATAATTCACACAGAGCTTTGACTTCCGCCATAACTGCCATCGCGTTGTGCTGCGCTGCTGGCTGTGCAGGTACCGCGCTCGCCCAAGCCTACCCCAATAAACAAATCAACATCATCGTCTCGTTCCCGCCAGGTGGCGATACCGATGCGCTGGGCCGCGTGTTCGCCGAAAAGCTGGCCACGCGCACCGGCCAGCCGGTGGTGGTCGAGAACAAGACCGGCGCCAGTGGCACCATCGGCAATTCGTTTGTCGCCAAGGCTGCGGCCGACGGCTACACGCTGCTGTTCACCCCCAACACCTTTGCCACCGCGCCGCTGGTGCTCAAGCCCGGCACCGGCGCCACTTACGATCCGCTCAACGACTTCACGCCGATTGTGCTGGCCGGCACGCAGTCGCTGTTTGTGGTGGCCAACACCGCGACCGGCGTCAAGAGTGTGAACGAACTGGTCGCCGCCGCGAAGGCGGGCAAGATCGGCAATTACGCCAGCCCGGGCAGCGGCTCGCCGATGCATATTCTGGGCGCGATGTTCAACAAGTCGGCCGGCGTCAATGTGGCGCAGATCGCCTATCGCGGCAGCGGCCCGGCGATTGTCGATCTGGTGGCGGGCCATGTGCCGATGATGTACACCACGCTGGGGCCGGTGACGCAATACATTCAGAACGGCAAGCTCATCAACCTTGCCGTGGCCGACGCCAAGCGCTCGCCCCTCGCGCCCAATGTGCCGACCCTCGCCGAAGCCGGCGTGAAGGATGCCGAAGTGGGCGCATGGCAGGGCTTCATGGGCCCCAAGGGCATGAACGCGGACGTGGTCAAGAGCCTCAATGCGCATGTCAACGAGATATTGAAAATGCCCGATGTGCTCGCACGCATGAACACGCTCGCGCTGATTCCCGTGGGTGGTGATCCATCCGCGCTGGCGCGCATCAACGCCGAGCATCACAGCCGCTATGGCAAGGTGATCAAGGAAGCCGGGATTCAGGCCGATTGAAGATGTTGCGGCTCAGCTTGCGGGCAGCGCAGGTAGGACGAGCAGCGCAATACAGGAGAG
>JANNCZ010000236.1:0-8640 GCA_031387185.1 Burkholderiales bacterium | reverse complement strand
GGTGCCGATGCCGTCCTTGAGCGCTTTGACGATCGAGATGCCTTGCGCGTAGCGCCCGAGGGCGAAGGCGTGCAGGTAAAACGCGTTGGCGTTTTTCGGATCGGTCTTTTGCAGCTTCTCGGCGCGCGCGGCGGCGTCTTCGAAGATTTTGAGCTTCTTCTTGTCGTCTTCTTCGAGATAGGTGCCGTAGATGCAGGCCGCCTTGTTGGCGGCGTTGATGCCGGCGTCGCCGGCGGCGAGGCCGAGTTCGACTGCGTCTTCAAAGCGCCCGGCGTGATAGGCGATCCAGGCGTCGAGCGCTTTCCCCTCTTTGGGCAACGGCTCGCAATCGCCCTTGTGCAGACGATCCCAGGATTTTTTGAGGCTCGCCGCGCTGTATTCGTAGGCTTTGTCGGCGTAAGGAAAGTCTGCCCATTTTTTTGCCATGCTGGTCTCCTTGTGAAAATGCGCGTAAAAAAAATGCCGCAGATTGCGGCAGGTCAGAGTGTCATGTCAGGATTGATACTGTGCTGCAAGCTTTTCAAACAACAGGCGCGCATCGCCCTTGAGATACGGCGCGACCATGCTCATCATTTGATACGCGCCGCGCCCCATTGCCGCGCTGTCGATCGGCTTGCGCGGCTCCTGCACGTATTCGAAGTTGAGCCAATAGGTGGCAACGAGCACCATGTTGGTGGCGAGCGCCTTGATCTGGCCATCACTGGCATCGAGCTGCCCGGCGTGGCGCATGCCGCCGGCCAGGGCCAGCGCGACTTTTTCACTCTCACCGAGGATGCGCTTGAAATGCGTCTCGATGATGCGGTTGCGCGACAACAGATCAGTGAGGTCGCGATAGATGAAGCGGTATTTCCAGATCAGCTCGAACACCAGGTGCAGATACAGCCAGGCGTCTTCAACGCTGACCGAGAGGCGCTTAATGGGCGCGCCGAGCAGGGCGTCCATCTCTTTTTCGAAATCGGCGAAGATCGAGTTGACGATCTCGTCCTTGTTGTCGAAGTGATAGTAGAGATTGCCCGGCGAGATGTTCATCTCGTCGGCGATCACCGTGGTCGTGACGTTGGGCTCGCCGAAGTCATTGAAGAGCTTGAGCGACAGTTCGAGGATGCGCTCGCGGGTGCGGCGCTTGGGCTTCTTCTCGGTCATGGCGTCAGGATAGCACTGGCGCCCTCGCATTGCGCACGTAGCGCTCCATGTCTTCGACACCGCCGGCCAGACGCGCAAGGATGGCGTTCACCGGCAGCCAGGCTGCGGCAGGCGCTGGCGGCACCACGCTTTTCACCAACGTCAGCCCGCAGTCTTTCAGTACATTCAGATTGAGTGCAATGCCGTGGCGCGCGAGCACCGGCTGCAACTCATGGCGGCGCTCCCATAGATCGGCGCGGGTTTTTTGGTAGGCGTGCTCGCACAGACGGCGGCGGCTGGCGTAGGAAAACATGTTGGTGAAAAACAGGTCAGCATCGGCGCGGTGCGGCTGAAACAGCAGCACGTCGGCGTGGCTGTAATCATCCGCATACTGGCGCATGCCGATTTCCATGCGCGAGTGCACCACCGCGCGCACGGTTTGCGACAGCACGGCCGGCAAGCCGCCTTCGACCAGATGACGCGCGCCACCGGCAGACGCCAGGCGGTCGTCATACGGCACGATGGGATTGAGGCAAAGCACCAGGTCCGCACCCTCCTTCAACGCCACCGAGGCATGCAGCGTGCGCTTGAGTGCGCCGTCAAGATAACTGCGGCCATCGATCTCTACTGGCGGGAACAAGCCCGGCAGGGCCGAGCTGGCTGCGGCCGCGTGCGCAATCGGCACATGGTCGTAACCGGGCGCGCCAAATTCAATCGCGGTGCCTGAATCAAGATCGGTCGCCACGAGATACAGCTTGGTCTTCAAGGTGCGGAAATCGTTGCTGCGCCCCGCTTGCGTGAACGTGTGGGTCAGAAAATCAAGTAGCCCCTGATTGGAAAACACGCCAGTCGGGATCGCGCGCGTCAAGCGCTGGAACGATTCGAACATGCCCTGGCCGCGCCGGTTGGTCAGATAGTGCCAGGTGGCGCGCACGAGCAGCGGCGGCAAATGTTGCAGGCGCGCCCAATACTCGGCAAACGCCGGCTGCGTGAGGATGGAAGGATCGAACGGCTGCTCGGACTCGTCGGACTCGATGAACATGCGGCACATCTCGCGCGGCGTGATGCCGTTGGCCAGACCCGCGCCGATGATGCCGCCAGCCGACACGCCGACGTACATGTCCAACGCATTGAGATCAATGCCGTCGAGCGCTTCAGAGAGCGCGGTGAGTGCGCCGATTTCGTAGATCGCGCCCAACGGCCCGCCGCCGGCCATCGCCAGTGCAACCTTGGAGCGTCTCGCGGCACGCTTGAATGCGGCCTTGGCGGCGCTTGCAGAGATTTTTTTTGTGGGCATGCTGCACTCAGGCAGGAGAGTAATGCGTCATCAGGGCAAAAAAAAGCCGGCGTGCAAGGGCAGCGCCGGTCTCAATCCATCCACATACAACAACAGGGTCCGCTTTCCGTGGAGCGCAGCCAATGCGGGAGGGAGCAGCATACAAGGATGCCCCCCACGGATCGCGGATCGGGTGTGGACCGGCGCGCTGCGTAAATAGTCCAACGCACGCAGCACGCCGCTCCCGGAGCATCGGTGCAGCCATCGCTGCAGGCGCGCTCCGCCTTGAACCGTTACTTGCGCGAAGCCTTTTTGGCTGGCGCTTTTTTCGCCGCGGCGGAGCCGGCCGGCTTGCGCGCCAGACCGTTGATCGCATTGGTCAGCTCTTCGACACGCTTGGCCAGGGCCTGCACTTCACGCTGGCTTGGCACACCGAGGCGCGTGAGGGCGCGTGCGACGCGGTCTTCAAACACTTGCTCGAGCTTGTCCCAGGTATCAGAAGCGGTCGATTGCGCCTTGCCCGAAATGTCGTTGGCCGCTTTGCTCCACTGGCTGGCAGCCTTGGCGACGTTGCCGGTCATGCCGGCTAGCTTGTCTTCAGCGAGAGCGCGGGTTTTCTTTTGCAGGCCCACGCCTTCCTTCACCAGCGCTTCAAACACCTTGGTGCCTTCGGCCTGCGCCTTGGAAAATGCGCCGAGGCCGGCCAGCCAGATTTCCTGTGCGGAGTCGCGCACGGTGTCTTTGAGATTGCCTTCGGTCTTCGATTTGAGGTTCTTGAATTTGCTTGCCATGATGATGCTCCTTCACTGTGGTTGATCTGCGGGGTGCGGCTGGGCGGGAAGCCCGTTCACGCCGGGTGCTGCTGCGTGGTGGTGTGCCGCTTGACAATGGACGCAGTGTAGGCAGGCGCGCTAGAGAACGCATACTAAAAACGGGGGTGTTTGTAGAGGAGTGGCTCTAGCGCTGGCCCCCCCCGCATGCCGCATGCGTACCACCGGAGCGAGGGCCGAGCGGTGCAGACGTGAGACGGACCGTCAGTCCGCGGTGATCTTGGCCGCCTTGATCAGACGCCCCCACTTGTCGATCTCCGCATTGAGCGCACGTCCAAGTTCTTCCGGCGACATGACGGTGGATTCCGCGCCCATTTTCGACCAGGTCTCGCGCAACTCGGCCTGCATGACGATCTTGCCGATCTCCTGGTTCAGGCGCTCCACCGCCGCGCGCGGCGTGCCCTTGGGCGCCATGATGCCGATCAGCACCGGCAATTCGTAACCCGGCACGCCAGCTTCGGCGATGGTCGGCAGGTCGGGGAACAGCGGCGATCGTTTCGCACCGCAGGTGGCCAGCGCGCGCAGCTTGCCGGCACGCACGTTGGCGACTGCGTCGGTCAGGGTGTCGAACATCACCTGCACGCGGCCGCCAACGAGGTCGACGCGCGCGGCGCTGCCGATCTTGTAGGGTACGTGCGTAAGGTCGGCACCGCTCAGGAACTTGAACAACTCGCCCGCCAAATGCAGCATGCCGCCGTTGCCGGTGGAAGCGTAGTTGAGCGAATTCGGCTTTGCCTTCGACAAGGCAATGAGTTCGCGCACCGAGGTGGCCGGCACCAGCGGATTGACCATCAGCACGCAGGTGGTCTGGTTGAGGGTGGCGACCGGCACGAAATCGCGCATCAGCTGGTACTTGTCGCGATTCACCCCAAGCGCTTCGAGCACCGAATGCGAGCTGGTGACGGTAAAGATGGTGTGGCCGTCTGGCTCGGCTTTCGCCGCCGCCTCGGTGCCGATGGCGAAGTTGCCGCCGGGGCGGTTGTCGACCAGCACCGGCTGGCCGAGCACGCCGTGCAAGTGCTGTGCGAGGCCGCGCGCGTAGATGTCGGTGGCGCCACCGGCGGCGAACGGGGTGATGATGCGCAGGGGCCGGGCCGGCCAGCCCTGGGATTGCACGGTGGCAGGCGCAAACGCGGCAACCGTCAGCAATTTCAGCGTATCGCGTCTTGAATAGGTCATTTCAGGCACTCGTAGGTGGCATTGATAAGGGCGCTCGCATACGGGCCGGCATCGGCCACCGGAAGCATGCGGTTCGGGCAGTAGGCGAAGCTCATGCGCCGCACCGGGTCGGCGAAGCCGGCCGACCCGCCCATGCCGGGATGGCCGAAATTGCCCGCACAGTCGTGACGATCGGCGCCCATCGGGAACGGCGGGCACGACAACATGAATCCCAAGCCCATACGGAAGTGGCGCCGGGTCATGAATTCAACCGCGTCCCAGGCGGGGCGGGTTGCCTCGGCCAGGAGTTCCGGGGCTATCAACTGGTAGCCGCCCAGGCTGCCGCCGCAGGCCAGCGCGGCGTAGATGCGCGCCACGCCGCGCGCGTTGCCATGCGCGCCGTAGCGGCGCCATTGCGGCGTGTTGTAGTTCTCGCCGCGCGGCAAGGGCCGCCAGGCACGGTACAGGGGCGAGGCCTGGTTGCGCTTCATGCCTTCCAGACTGGGGGTGCCGGGGGTTTCGAGGTAATCGGCGCACAGATCGAACTGGTGCTCTTCCAGTCCCAGCCAGTACTCGGCACCCAGCGGAGTAGCGATCTCGTCGCGCTCGTAGTCGTGGGCGCTGGTGCCGGTGGCTTGCCTGATCAGTGCCGCCAACAGCGGCGGGTAGGTGAAGGAATGGTAACAAGGCTGGGATCCGGGTTCCCATTCCGGCTTCTGTGCGGCCAGCGCGGCAGCGACCACGCCCGGTTGATACAGGGATTCGAACGGCGCGGCGTCCGGAAAGGGCAGGCCCGCCAGGTGCGCGAGCAGAGTGCGCACACTGATCTTCTCCTTGCCCGCTGCGGCGAAGGCCGGCCAGTAGGCCGCCACCGGCCGGTCCAGTTCGATCCTGCCCTGGCTTGCCAGACGCAATACCGACAGCGCATAAATCGACTTGCCGACCGACTTCATGTCGGTGATGGTGTGGCGCTGCCAGGGCAGAGTGCGCGCGCGGTCGCGATGGCCGGCCCACAGGTCCACCACGGTTTCGCCATCGACTGTCACGCACACCGCGCAGCCGACCTCCTCGCCGGCGGCCATGTTGCGCGCCAGCGCAGCGCGTACCGCAGCGAAGGCGGGGGCGCAGATGCCGTCCAGCGGAGTTGTCATGGCCGGCTTTCAGGCAGTGGTTTCGACGCCGGCGTCGAAGGTCAAGCCGATCTTCTTGACCTCATCAAGCACCGTCATCAGAGTGCTGTCCTTGTCATCGATGTTGCGAAATCGGCGAAATGCCGTGTCGCCGAAGCAATCAGGCGCGCGCGTGGATCGTCCGTGTACGGAGCGGGCGTGTGACCCATGACCTGGATAATTGTTTAAACACTGTTTTATACAACGTTTGGATTACATCCTACGCGCGGTCTGCACGGTCTGTCAACGATTCGCTGGCACGCATCACCGGAAAGGCTTGCAGACTTCAGGCAAAGTTGTATGATAAGCAGATATCTTACAAATTAGGCATGTCCGGCATTGCGCTTATCCGCGCCACGCCGGGAAGCCTTTACACCTCAGCATGTTTTCCGGCCCAGCCTTGCCCCAGTTGAACGCCGCGCCCAACCTGGCCGAACAGGTGGCCGTGGCGCTGCGCGGGCGCGTCACTGCTGGTGGCTATGCGCCACAGGCGCGCCTGCCGTCGGAGGCCGAAATGTCGCGGCAGTTCGGCGTCTCGCGCACGGTGGTGCGCGAGGCGGTGGCGCGCCTCAAGTCGGAAGGCATGCTGGCGTCGCGCCAGGGCAGCGGGGTGTTCGTGCATGCCGACGCACATCTCAAGCCCCTGCGCATTGCGCCGCTCGCCAGCCGCTCGGAAGAATCAGTCGTGCAAATCGTCGAGCTGCGCCGTGCCATCGAGGCCGAGTCAGCTGCACTGGCGGCGGAGCGGCGCACCAAGGCCGGCCTCGACGCCATGCGCACCAGCCTGCGTGATCTCGACCGCGCCAGCTCGCGCGGCGAAGATGGCGTCACCGAAGACGTGCGTTTTCACCGCACCATTGCCGAGGCCAGCCGCAATCCCTACTTTCTCTCAGTGCTCGAATTCCTCGGCCAGTTTCTGGCCGGTGCCACACGCGTCACACGTGCCAACGAATCGCGCCGCGCGGATTTTGCGCGCGCCGTCAAGCAGGAACATGCCGCCGTGCTCGCTGCCATCGATCAGGCCGATCCTTCCGCAGCGCGGCGCATGGCAACGCGCCACATGGTCAACGCGGTCAAGCGCATTCGTCTGGCGGGAAAAGAGTTCTGGATCGCCGAAGGCGGTACCCTGATTCAAACCATCAAGAAAGCAAGGTGAATTCATGCGTGTCACCCACATCGACCACTACAACATTCGCCTCAAGCAATCCGACCTCAAGGCGGTGCGCGATTTTTATGTCAACGTGATCGGCCTTACCGAAGGCGCGCGGCCCAAGTTCCAGTTCCCCGGCTATTGGCTCTACGGCGGCTCGGAGGCGGCGATTCTGCATCTGGCCGCCACACTGCCTGATTCGGCAGATGGCATTGCGCCGGACAAACCCACCGGTCAGTTCGACCACATTTCACTCAAGGCCTCCGACCAGGTCAGCGCACGCGCACGTCTCAACGCGGCGGGCATCCCGTTTGATGAGCGCCCCGTGCCCGGCTGGCGCATGAACCAGATATTCCTTACCGACCCGGCAGGACTCAAAATCGAATTGACGTTCGACATGGAACGCGAAGACCATATCGTCCGGTAGCGCAGTGCGCGACAGCAGCATCTGCATTCGCGCCGTCTCACCGCCTCACCGCCTCACCGTCCCACCGCCTCACCGTCACACCGTCCCACCACTGCATCGCATCACCCCGTCAAAGGAGACAAACCATGCAACGACGCGAACTACTCAAAGCCGGCGGCACAGCCGGCATTCTCAGCGCGGCCCAATTCCCGTTGATCAAAGGCGCACTGGCGCAGGACAAATACGCCAAGTACCGCGGCCAGACCGTGGTCATCAACTTCCCGGCGCACCCGCACTACGACCAGGCCGAAAAATTGTTTGCCGAATTCACCAAGGAAACCGGCATCAAGGTCGAACGCGACAAGATGCAATACCTGCGCATGAAAGACAAGCAGGTGCTTGAAATGGGCAAGCCGCAAGGCGACTACGACATCATCACTTACGTGGTGATGTGGAAGACCGAATATGTGGCCAAGAATTTGTTGATGCCACTGGAACCCTTCTTCGCCAACAAGGCGCTCGCCGACCCCGGTTACGACATGAAAGATTTGATCACCGCCTATTACGAAAACATCGGCCTGGTCGGTGGCCCCAAGATGTATCTGCCCGGCCCCGGCGCCAAGCTGTATGGCCTTCCCTACGGTGCAGAGACCGGCATCCTTGCTTACCGCCGCGACATTCTCGAAAAATACAACCTCAAGGTGCCGGAGACCTATGACGATCTGCTCGGCCAGTGCCGCGTCATCAAGGCGAAAGAAGCCGGCATGGGCGGCCTCACTTCGCGCGGCCAGACCGGCCACCAGGTCACGGCCGCGTGGCTGCTGCATCTGACGCCGCATGGCGGCGAGGTGTATGACAAGAATTTCAAGGCGGCGCTGCACCTGCCGCCAGCCGTGAGGGCGGCCGAAGTGCTCAAGGAGATTGTGGACACCGGCCCGCCAGGCATTCCCTCATTCGGCTTTGGCGAAATGCAAAACGCTTTCCTGCAAGGGCAGGCCGCGTTCTATCTGGATTCGGTCTCGGTGTTCGGCCCGGTGCAAGACCCGGCCAAGTCCAGGATCGTTGGCAAAGTGGGTTACGCAATTCACCCGAAGGCGGTGAAGCACTCGGCACAGACCGGCGGCTTTGGCATGGGCATTCCGAAAAATGCGAAGAACAAGGAAGCGGCCTTCCTGCTGATCCAGTGGCTGACCAACAAGCAGAACGATGTCAAGGTCGCGCTGTTGGGCGGCAGCGCCTCGCGCTGGTCTACGCTGGAGAACGCCGAGACCAAGAAAAAATACCCGATCGAGTTTCCCGCCCTCAAGGAAGCACTCAAGATCGCCAACCCCGATTGGCGCCCGCTGATCCCTGAGTGGGATCACGTGAGCCAGCAGATCATTGGCCTGGCGCTGCCGGATGTCATCACCGGCAAAAAATCGGCCAAGGAAGCGCTGACGGCGATTGTGCCGGCAGTCGAAGCCGAGGCGCGCAAGGGTGGCTGGCTGAAAGCATAAAAGCGGCCTGAACGGCGCTTGCAGCCTGCTCGA
>JANNCZ010000844.1:0-6845 GCA_031387185.1 Burkholderiales bacterium | reverse complement strand
CCCTCGGCACCGCGTGCCAAATGCCCCTCGGCACCGCGTGCCGACTGCCCCTTGACACCGCGTGCCAAATGCCCCTCGGCACCGCGTGCCGACTGCCCCTTGACCCCGCGTGCCTTGTCTGCTGGTCCGCTTGGTTTGCTTGCTGGCCTGCTCGGCCCGCTCGGTCTGCTTGATCCGCCAGTGCGTGGCTTAGCCGCCTGTTTTTGCCGTCCGCGTGAATCTGCTTTCATTTTCCTTCTCCGGTTTTCCACGCGCTCAACTCAAGCTGCACGGTGTCGCTGGCATTGCTCATCCAGATTTGCCCCTCTTGCACCGTGCATTGCAACTGCATGTTGCGCGCGGCGAGTTTGGCGAGATCTTTGCTCGCCTCCGACGGGATGTGCCACACCGCGAGATTGCGCGCACGCGCCAACTTGGGTGCGAGCGGCTTCCACCACAACGCGGCGCTGTGGCTGTAGGTGTAGATGCTGACCAGCGCCGCGCGCCCGCAGGCTTTGAGAATGCGTTTGTCGTCGGGCTGCCCGGCTTCGATCCAGTGTTCCACCGCCCCGGTCAAATCCTTGTGCCACAGGTCCGGTTCCTCCACATCCGAAATGCCCTTGCCAAACGCCAGGTAGTCGTGTGCGTTGAGTGCGAAGGCCAGCACCCGCACCATCATGCGCTCCGCCGTCTCGGACGGGTGGCAGGCGATGGTAAGCGCGTGATCGGCGTAGTAGCTGCGGTCCATGTCGGATACCGACAGCGCCGCTTTGTAGATAGTGGATTTAATGGCCATGAGCCGACTTTAACGCGGATGACGCACGCCATCTGCTCCGGCCAACAGTGCTGATCAGCAGGCAAGGCGGCGGCGCTGGCAACAAGGCACCGCCAAGGATTGACGAAACGGTTTGACAAGCGCGCGCGGCAGCCGGGCCTGCAGGCCTGCACATGCACGCGCAAATCGAATAAGCTTCGCCCGCGCCGCGTCCATCCCCCAAAAATTACCGCTCACCGGAAATGTTTGTATTTTTGTTTCTTCGCCAGAAGCGCGCTTGCGCCCGCCGCTGCGTTCCGGCACCCTGCCAACCATGAGCATCGATATTGTCAGTGTCATTCTGGTCGTCGCGCTGTGCGGCCTGTTCCTGTGCCTGGCGCTGGCGCTCGCCGTCGACTGGGCCGCTCCCGAGCCCGGCACGCGCTGGTGGATTGCAGGTTTCGCCGCGCTCGCCAGCGGATTTTGCGGCAATGGGTTGCAAGGCATCCTGCCGCCAGTGGTGGCGCTGACCGGTGCTTCCACGCTGCTGGTGGCCGGCATTGGCGTGCTGTTGATCGGCACCGTGCGATTTTTTGCTGCGCCGCTGCGCTTTGAGATCTGGACGGCAGCCGCCGTCGTGATTGCCGCGATCACCTCGCTGCTGATGTTGTTCGTGTGGCCCAGCGTCAACGGCCGCGTTGCGGTGACGAGCGTCATCATGGCTGCGCAACTGTCGGCGTTCGCCTGGGTGCTGGTGCGCCATGCGCCGCGCAGTATGTCCGCACCGGCGCGGCTGACAGCGGCTGCCGCCATGGTGATGACGGCGCTGTTGCTGTTGCGCACGGTGGAAGCGCTGCTGTCGGCGCCGATGGCCTCGTCGATCCAGTCCGGCCCGCTCAACTCCACGCTTTACCTGAGCGCCGCGCTCGCGCAGCTGTCGCTCGGGCTGGGTTGCTATTTCATGATCATGATCCGCCGCAACGACGAGCTCAAAACCTTGTCGGCAACTGACCCGCTCACCGGCAGCCTGAACCGCCGTGGTCTCTTTGTAGCGACGGCGCGGGCCGAGCACGACTACCGCCGCACCTGGATCCCCTACTCGGTGATCATGCTCGATCTCGATCATTTCAAACGTGTCAATGACAACCACGGCCATGCCGCGGGTGACGCCGTGCTGCAATGTCTGGTCGACGAGTGCAATGGCAAGTTGCGTGGCGACAGCGTGGTGGCGCGCCTCGGTGGCGAGGAGTTTTGCATTTTGTTGCCGGGTTGCCAGCTCAATGATGCGCATGCGGTCGGTGAGCGTATCCGCACCGCGTTTGGCGGACGGCGCATTGACCTCGGCGGCGTGGCGATTGCCTGCACGGTGTCGATGGGCGTGGCGCAATGCCATGCCAAGGCGCCAGACTTTGAAGCAGTCTGCAAGGACGCCGACGCCGCCCTGTATCGCGCCAAGCAGAGTGGGCGCAATCGTGCCGAGAAGGCGCCGCTGCCAGCCGATGATGTGACCATCCCCGGCAAACCGCGCCCAAACCGCGCCGCTCCGTAGTGGCGTAGACCGAGGTGGCCGGTGCGCGTGCCGCGATTGCTTAAACTGGCATGCTTTGCAACGCGCGGGCATTCACGCAGGAAATCACATGGCATTGCTGTTTCTGGTACGTCACGGTCAGGCTTCATTCGGCAGTGCCGACTACGACCGCCTCTCCGGTCTTGGCCGCCAGCAATCGCGCTGGCTGGGCGAATATTTTGCGGAGCGCGGTGTGCGATTCAAGCGCGTTGTGGCCGGGTCGCTGCGACGCCAGCAATCGACGGCGCAAGAGATTCTCGCTGCGATGCAGGGCATGACGCCCGGCATCGACACCCACGCGGGCCTCAACGAATACAGCGGCGAAGCGCTCTACGCTGCCCACACCAAGGGCCGCGACCCGCTGACCCATCAACAGGGCGACTACCGCGACTACTGGCGCACTCTCAAGGCGGCGATGCACGCCTGGGCAGCAGGCGAGCTCACTGGCGTGCCGGAAACCTGGAGTGAGTTCGGCGCACGCACGCGCGCAGCGCTCGCCTTCGCCTGCACCGATCTCGGCCGCGACGACAATGTCCTTGTGGTCAGCTCCGGCGGTGCGATCAGCCGCGCGCTGATCGACATCATCAACAGCCCCGGCGCGACAGCGGTGGAATTCAATTTGCAGTTTCGCAACACCGGTCTGTGCGAGCTGATCGCCGGTGGCGGCGCATTGCAGCCGCAGGTTCTGCCGCACTTTCGCCTGGTCACCTTCAACACCCTGCCGCATCTGGAGCACCCGGCGCGTCGCGCGTCGATCACGTTCGCTTGACCCGCCATTAGGCAGCCGGAGACGCGCATCGCGCTGCGCTGGTGAGAGCGTCGAGCCAAGAACCGCTCCAGCCAACGATTTCCATCGATTGTGCCGCGCGATCCGCTCCCACCAAGGGTTTCCAGCTAGACCGGCAAGGTGTTTTTGACTTCATCGGTGGCTGCGGCGAGTATGGCGAGCAGGCGCGCACCATCGTAGGGTTTGGCCAGAAAGGCATCCATCCCGGCCGCGAGATAACGTTCGCGATCGCCCTGCATGGCGTTGGCGGTGAGGGCGATGATCGGGATGCGCCACGTGCCTTCAGCCGCTTCACGCTGGCGAATCTGTTGGGTTGCCTGCGTGCCATCAAGTACCGGCATCTGCGCGTCCATCAGGATGCAATCAAACGCCTGCGCGGCATGCATTGTGACCGCCTGCGCGCCATCAACGGCTTCGCTTACGCGATGGCCGGCCGATTCGAGAATGGCACGCGCCACCATGCGGTTGATCTCGTTGTCCTCCGCGAGCAAAACCGATAACGCGCGCCGAGCGGGGCCGGGCGCAGGGGGCAGCGGCAGCTCGCCGTCCTGCAGCAGTGGCGGCACCGTGAGGCGCACTGCGGCCTCAAACACCGACCCGACCCCGGGCAAGCTTTGCGCCTTGGCCCACCCGTCCATGCGTTGTGCCAGCTCACGCACGATGTACAGGCCCAGACCCGAGCCGCCATAGCGGCGCGTGTCAGAGCCATCGACCTGCACGAAACGCTCGAACAAGGTGGCGAGCTTGTCGGCCGCGATGCCGATGCCGGTGTCTTTGACCAGGATGTGCAACGCCACGGCGCGCGCGCCGCTGCCGTCCGGCGTGGCAGCTGCGGAGGTGGCGGAGGTGGCGGAGGTGGCGGAGGTTGCAGAGGTTGCAGATGCGG
The DNA here is from genome assembly GCA_031387185.1 of Burkholderiales bacterium. GTDB lineage: Bacteria > Pseudomonadota > Gammaproteobacteria > Burkholderiales > JAEUOS01 > CANJDH01. The sequence goes on along the minus strand of JANNCZ010000844.1, from coordinate 2,872 downwards.
TGCTCATCACCTCCATCTCGATATCGACCCGTCCACGCGCGGTGAACTTGATGGCATTGCCCGCCAGGTTCACCAGAATCTGCCGCACCCGGCCAGCATCGCCTGCCAGTACCGCAGGCACTGCCGCATGCACATTGCACTCAAACGCCAGGCCCTTGGCCTCGGCCAGCGGCAGCAGCATGGCCCGCACCTGTGCCACCAGCAGGCGCGGCGCAAAGCGGCTGCTGACCAATTCGAGATGCCCGGCTTCGATCCGCGAGACATCGAGCACATCATTGAGCACGCCGAGCAGTGAACCGGCCGATGCGTGAATGTTCTGCGCGTGGCGCAGCGGCGTGCCGCTCAAGCCCGAGGCGGTGAGCAACTCGCTCAAGCCCAGCACCGCGTTCATCGGTGTGCGAATTTCGTGGCTCATGTTGGCGAGAAACTGCGACTTGGCGCGGTTCGCGCGCTCCAGCTCGGCGGTGCGTTCTGCGACGCGCGTTTCGAGCTGATTGCGCGTCGCCTGCAGCTCGCTCTCGTGCCGCAGTTGCTCCGCATGCTGGCGGCGCAAAATGCCGTCGGCGTGGCGCACCAGCAGATAGAGCACGGCATAGAGCAGTGAGAGCACCGTGGCCACGCCGCCCATGATGCGGTTTTGGGTAGCGGCTACCTGCGCCAGGAGTGGCGTCACGTCGTCGTAAATCTCGAATACGGCCTGTATCTGCCGCGCGTCCTCTCGCCACACCGGCACATAGGAAGAGATCAGGTCGCGGTTCATGATCTGCTGCTCGAAAGCGCTAAACGTGTCGCGGTGGGTCAGCTCGCTCGCCGGCTGGCCCGCGAGTGCCTGAATAAACCCGCGATTGCCGCTCTTGTCCTCGCCAATCTGTTTTGCCTCACTGGAGTAGACCGTCTTGCCAAGCGTGTCGTAGATCTTTACTTTCGCCACTGACAGGCCGCGTGTCTGCCGCATCACCAGGGCGTTGAGTTGCTCGATGCGTTGCCGCTGCTCCGCAGCGGCAGCCGCACTATTTACGCTGTCCGCCCCGGTATCTGCGCGCAGCACGGTGGTGACTTCTGCACGCAGCGCGTTGGCCAACGCCACACTCAAGGCCACGTTGTTGCGCTCGCCCAGTTGCAGCAGATTGTCCGTTGCCACATGCCGGTACAAGGCGCCCAGCGCCAGCGCCGCGAGCAGTACCAGCACCAGACTGGCGAGGGAGAAATAGCGCAACAGGCGGAACATGGCGGGGATCAACTACGCAGAGAGTTGAGGGCCACCGGATGTTTGGCCGGGGTGATGCGCGCCAGCACTGCAAGTAAATCAGTGCGCGCACCCGCAGACGCCATCAAGCCAAGCAAGGTCGCCGCCAGTGTCGTCGCGGCGCGAATGGTGAATCGCATGTTCTCCTCCTGGAGCGACAGAGCATCTCAATCGAAAGAGTATCCCAGTTGAAACATGTTAGCGGGCAGAAGCCAGTACCAGCGGCCAATGCGCTGCACAGCCGCGACACCTTTCGGCAACGCGGGCAAGATCCCAAGCTCAAGCATAGCGGAGACCCGCGCTGCCCATCCTGCCAAGAGAGGCCAAGTTTCTGCCGCGCGCAGGGGATGTGGCGCGCAGCGCTACAATTAATTTCCGCAGGCAGCGCAATGCCCGCAGGCAACGTGGCTGGCGACGCACCTTCGCGAGCCGCACCCACCAAGGGTTTCCGGGCTTTTGTAGAGGGCAGTCTGCGTTGATTGTTGTCTCGTTCACCCGCGTTTTTGTCATGCTATTTGTAGCGTTATTGGTCACCTCATCCATCAAGCTTGTACGCTGCTTTTCTTCGCGCGCCTGCTGTCAGCGCCATCCCCACCTTGATTTGTTTACCTTGCTTTGGAAAGCCATCCTCATGAAAGCTGTCGGCCTCAAACGCTATCTCCCCATCACTGACAACGACTCCCTCATCGACCTCGATCTGCCGCCGCCCGCACCCGGTGCGCACGACATCGTCGTCAAGGTCGAAGCGGTGTCGGTTAACCCGGTCGATACCAAGCAGCGCAACATCAAGGGCAAGACCGGCACCGACGTACCCAATCTGGCCGCCATCGGTGCGCGCGTGCTCGGCTTTGACGCCGCCGGCACCGTGCATGCAGTGGGCAGCGCCGTCACGCTATTCAAAGCCGGCGACCGCGTCTACTACGCCGGCGACGTGACACGCCCCGGCAGCAATAGCGAATATCACGCAGTGGATGAGCGCATCGTCGGCCACATGCCGGCCACACTCGACTTCGCGCAAGCTGCCGCTTTGCCCCTCACTGCCATCACCGCGTGGGAGGCGCTGTTTGACCGCCTGCGTGTCGCTGCGCCGCCGCATGCGCGCCCGCAAAAGTCGGTGCTCATCATCGGTGGCGCCGGCGGCGTCGGTTCCATCGCGATTCAGCTCGCCGCCAAGGTTGCGGGCCTCATGGTGATCGCCACGGCATCGCGCCCCGAATCGATCCAGTGGTGCAAAGACCACGGCGCCGCTCATGTGGTCAACCACTTCGGTGACCTGGCTGCACAGGTGCGGGCGCTGGGCATTGCGCAGGTCGACTACGTGCTGATCTTCAACGACACCGATGCGCACCTGCCGGCCGCCTGCAACCTGCTCGCGCCGCAGGGCGGCATCTGCTCGATCGTGCGCACCATGCACCCGGTCGACATGGAACCGCTGATGAGCAAGTGCGCCACCTTCACCTGGGAATTCATGTTCACGCGGCCTGCACAAAAGACGCCCGACATGATCCAACAACACTACCTGCTCGACGAAGTCGCGCGCCTGATCGATCAGGGCATCCTCAAGACCACGGCCACCACCACGCTTTTCCCCATCAACGCCGCCAACCTGAAGCAGGCACATGCGCA
>JANNCZ010000842.1:0-8458 GCA_031387185.1 Burkholderiales bacterium | reverse complement strand
GCTCGGCCTACTTCACCGCACGCCCCGATTCCCTCAAGATCTACAGCGCCCCCGATGGCGGCTGCACGGACATTCCGCTCAAGCTCGACGGCACCCTCTCGCACAACCTGTTGACCAATCCGGCTTCGTTGCTGGGCATGGCCCGACTCGAACCACCCGACCCGGTGAAGTGTGCAGTGCAACTGGGTCAGCTTGCCGCAGAAGTGGGCAAGCAAGCGGGCCGCGCGGCTGAAACCTCAGGCCGGGCGGTAGGCGGCTCGGCGGTCGCTGCGGCGAACGGCGCGCGCGATGCGGCATTGGCGGGCTTCAGAGGGGCGAGCCAAGTGGTGGGCGCGATCGGCTCCGCCTTCGGCGGCAGTAACAGCAAGAAGGTTTGCAACCAGCGCTTTGAGTGGCTCAATGGACAGCAAAACCGGCCCACGCGCGCGGCCAGCCAGGCGATGCTGGACAGCATCTATATTCCCCTCACGCAACGGGCTGCCGAAGCACGCGACCTGGCCAACCACGCTGCGGGCTACGGCAACAGTTGGGCCAATGGCAACGCCGCCCTGGCTGCGGCAGTGGAGGAATGGAACCGCAGCGCCGGTGCCAATGCACTCCCGGCTTTCGCCCAGTACCACGCCGCCAACGCACCGATGCCGGACGACGTGCGTGCACGGCGCCCCAGCATTGACACCAACCCGAACCAGACTGCGCGTCTGGCGGCGCAAGTCGAACTCTTCGCCATCGCCGCCAACCTCGCCGCCGGCAACAAGGATTTCGGCAACCTCGCGCCCTGGCCTGCGCAATGGGCCGACTGGGACAACGGCCGCCGCCGCGAAGCCGAGGCCCTGTGGTGGCGTTGTGCCAATGCGTGGACCGCAGACATTCCGGTGCGCACGGCGCAGGCATGGAAACTCACTATCCCGCTGCACAAGGGCAAGCCGGACGCGATGTTCATGGCGCACGCCAATTATGAGGACCTCAAGCGGCGGCTGGCCGGGCACGTGGCAGGCAAAGCGGCGCAGATCAATGGTGTCTCGACCCTGCTGGGCGACCGTGGGCGCAGCTGGACGTTGCGCAACAAGCGTTTGCAGCAGGATTTGATGGAACGCATCCACCGCTCCCTGGGTGTGCCGGATCTGGCTGCGGTGGTCTAGCGCATGGACGATGCGCTGGAACAGAATCCAGGCGACGCGCAGTTGGGCGAGCGCCTCGATGCTTTGCACAAAGACATGGGCGAGTACACCGATGCCGTCGTGGCGCTGCACACGCTGATGAACCAGACCATCGAACTGACCGCAATCGCGAGCCGGCAGCAAATGAGCGCAGCCGTGGGCCGCGTCGCGCGGGCGGCGGCGGCAGTGCGCGCCATGGCCGCAGTGCGGCCGGCGTTGCAGGCACGGCGCCAGTGATCTGCACAGTCCGCGTGCGCCAAGCTGCAAAGTGACCTGCCGTGCCGCCGGCATTGCCCGGCCAGCCGCGCCATCAGCGATGGTGTTGGTCATGAAGTCCGGATTGCGCACCGAAGTGCGCATCCCGGAGAAACTCACACGAGCACGGCCCTAAGAAGCGCTCTGGCAGCGGCGTTCAGGCCAGTGGCCGCGCAGAATGTCTATCCATGCGCCTCCCGGCGCACCTCAATTTCAGCGTGCAGACGTTTCGCCCAAACGCTTTTTGCACTGCGCCTCAAACGCACCGATCTCTTTCAACTGCGCTTCAATGTCTTCGCGCTGCTGCACCAACTGCGCGCGGTGATCCTTGAGCACCTGCAAAAATTTCGCGAGCTGGGCGGTCTCATCTTTCGAGCTGTCGTACATATCGATCAGCTCGCGAATCTCGGAGAGCGAGAGTCCGAGGCGCTTGCCGCGCAGCGTGAGTTTGAGGCGGGTACGGTCGCGCGCGGCGTACACGCGCGCACCACCGGCGTTGCGCCGCTCCGGGGTGAGCAGGCCGTGGTCTTCGTAAAAACGGATCGCGCGCGGCGTGATGTCGAACTCGCGTGCAAGCTCGGTAATGCTGAATGTTTGGGCAATGACCACGGAGTAGAATATCAAGTTGACGTTTACGTAAACGGAAGTCTAACAAATGTCCGCCGTGTTGAAGCCCGAACCGAACGCCGCTGCGAAGCCCGCACCCAAACCAATGCGTGCGGAAGAAATGCGCCTGTCCTATCCGTTCGAGGCAATTCCCGCGCTTGGCGAAGTGTTCGATGTCACGCCGGTGCGCGCTGGCGCAACCGCAGCAACGGCGGGGCCGCGCGTGCGCTGGCTGCGCATGAATTTGCCGTTCGCGCTCGACCACATCAACCTGTGGCTGCTGGAAGACGAGATCAATGGCCGCGCGTGCTGGAGCGCGATCGACTGCGGCGTCGGTTTGCCGCCGACGCGCGAGGCGTGGGAGAGCATCTTCGCCAACCAGCTTGAGGGCCTGCCGATTGGCCGCGTCATCATCACCCACGCGCATCCCGATCACATCGGCAATGCCGATTGGCTGTGTCAGCGTTTCGGCGTGATGCTCACTGCCACGGCAGGCGAGTATTACTGGGCACGCATGCACAAGGCCGGCTTGAGCGGTGTCGACAACGATGCGCAAGTGGCGCATTTCCGCCGTCACGGTTTGCCGCCGGCAATGTGCAAAGAGATTGACGAGGGCCGCAAGGATTATTACGGCACGCTGGTGCCGTCGGTGCCTGACGCCTTTGTGCGCATGCGCCACGGTGACACGCTGACCATCGGCGGGCGCGCGTGGCAAGTGCATTGCGGCTTCGGCCATTCGTCCGAACACGCCTCGCTCTACTGCCACGCGCTCAACATGGTGATCTCGGGCGACATGCTGCTGCCGCGCATTTCCACCAACGTCGGGGTATGGCCGAACGAACCCGAAGCCAACCCGCTCAAATGGTTTCTCGATGCGCAGACGTTTTACGAGGGCCTGCCCGCAGACGTGCTGGTTCTGCCCTCACATGGCCGCCTGTTTCGCGGAGCGCATGAACGGGTGAAGCAGTTGCGTGACCATCACCGCGACCGCCTGGCAGAAACCTTCGACGCCTGCGTCAAGCCGTGCAGCGCCGCCGACATCATCCCGATCATGTTTAACCGCGAGCTTGACGCACACCAGACCACGTTCGCGATTGGCGAGGCACTCTCGCATCTGCATTTGCTGCGTGATGAAGGCAAGTTGAAATCGCGTACTGACTCTGATGGTGTGATCCGCTTCCAGCGAAGCTAAATCAGCATATCAATAGATGGGGTCGTTCGCTGCTTCCATCTCACGCCTCACCTGATTGATCAGGGTAGCGGCTTTCTTTGCCAAGTCTTTACGGCGGCAATTCATGGTGAGCGGCCGCAGTACCAGCGGATGGCTCCATCGCGAACACTTGGATGGCGCCAGCAAAGGAAAACGTTTAAAATGATATTTTTATATCACTTCATAAGTTCAATATGCTGACTTCCACATTGCGCAACTGGGGCGGTTCCGTCGCGTTGCCGATCCCGAAAAAAATTCTCTCCCTGGCAAAAATGGCGGCGGGACGCGAAGTCGAAATCGCGGTCGAATCCGGCAAGATCGTGATTTCTCCAGTGCGGCGGCATTCATTTGCCGAACTGCTGGCCGAGCACCGCAAACTCAAATTGCCGCGCGACGATGCCTGGCTGGACGCCAGCCCGGTGGGCGGCGAATTATTGTGAAACTGGTCAAGCGCGGCGAGATTTATCACCTCGATCTCGATCCCACCAAAGGCCGCGAGCAGGCCGGCAAACGCTTTGTCTTTGTGCTGTCACCGGCGGACGATGATCTCGCTATCGTGTTGCCCATCAGCCAGGGCATCACGCTTGCGCGCAATCAGGGGTTTGCCGTCACTCTGATGGGCGCGGGTACACGCACCCAGGGCGTCATCATCTGCAACCAGCCGCGCACGGTGGCCCTGCGCGCGCGCGGTGCCAAGCGCATCGAAGCCGCGCCGGACGTTGTCATTGATGAAGTGCTGATGCGCATTGCGCCGTGGGCAACCTGAGCAGCATTAGCCACAAGAGCCGCCGTCAATCAATCAGCCTGCGCGCCGCTCAGGGCAATCACGCGGCGCCAATGCTCCAGATCGAGCGGGGCTTCGGCGCTGAATTTTTCGCTACCGGCCAGGTCCGCTTCCATCCCCTGATTCGCTGCAAAGGCTTTGTACTCGGTCGTGGCACCGAGTTTGAGCAGCGCGTTCGAGAGTTTGTTGACGATGGCCGGCGGCACCGCGCGCGGCGCGAGCATACCGACCATGGTGGTCAGCTCATAACCGGGCAAGCCGGCCTCGGCAATCGCCGGCACATCGGGCAGCATCTGCGAGCGCTTCGGCCCGGTAACGCCCAAGGCTTTCAGGCGCCCCGCGGCAATGTGCGCGCGCGCCGTCGAAATGCCGGCCACAGTGAACTGCACTTGCCCGCCGATGGTGTCTGTCAGCGCTTGCGCCGCGCCCTTGTACGGAACATGCCGCGCAGTCACGCCGGCCATCGAGGTCAACAACACCGACGACAAATGGGTCGCGCTGCCATTGCCGGCCGAGGAGTAGGTGAGCGTGCCGGGTTGCGACTTCATCTCGGCGATCAGGCTGGTCAGGGTTTGGGTTTTCGCATTGGCCGGCACCACCAGCACCAGATAGGCCACGCCCACTCGCGCGACTGGTTTGAAATCATCGACCGGGTCATACGGCAGCTTGGCGATCATCCAGCGCGTCGCGTAGTGCGCGCCGGCGGTGAAGAGAAGCGTATAGCCATCGGGCGCAGCCTTGGCCACGTATTCGCTGGCAATCGCCGTGTTGGCGCCGATGCGGTTCTCGACCACGATCGGTGCGCCGCCCCACTCCTCGGCGAGCTTCGCCGCCATGTAGCGCGCAGCGGCATCGACCGTGGTGCCCACTGCGGTGGAGACGATGAAGCGGATTGGCCGGGACGGATAGTCCTGTGCTTGTGCAAGTGCCGGCGTCTGCCCTGAAAGCGCCAACACGGCCAACGCAGCCAACGCAGCCAACGCAGCCAACCGCATCGTCCGGAGAGTGGCTCCCAGTGCGGCTCTTGCGGCTATTCTCGATACAGGCATCATGTTTCGTTCAGGCGTAAGCCGGCTCTTTGTGTGGAATAAACAGCGCCGCCACTTCGGCGCCACCGGGCCCCGCGATCAAGGCTGGTGCGGTATCACTGGCGAGCAGGAACAGGTGCTCCCAGCGTCCCAGCGTGAGCGTTTCGTATTGCAGCGTGCCGGCCGTGACAAACAGAAACTGTCCCTCGCAACCGGGCGCGGGCAGCGGATGCAAGGCGGCGCCCGGCGGCAGGCGCGTGAGCTGCGCACCCATGCCGTTCTCGGGTTCGATCAGGGTGATCTGTTCCGTGCGCGAGAGGCCGGCGAGTTCAACTGCGGTCAGCGGCGGCACCGGTTTTGAATTCGCATGACGTTTGGGGCCGCGCCGCATCTTCAGCTTCGCTTCGCTGATCGGCGTGAAGCCCGCCTCGCACACCGCGCGAATCGTGAAGTATTGAATCCCCTGCGGCCCCGACAGCAGCGGCCCGTAACCGGTATAGGCACCCGCGTAATGCACCGTGATCGCGCCGAGCGTCTCGCGCCCGATGCTGCCCGTGCCATCGACAAACAACTGAAACTGGTTTTGCCGGTGAAAGTGCGACAGCAACTCATAGTTGGGCGGCTGCTCGACCAGGAACACGGTCGGCGACAAGGCCGGGTCAGCGCCGCATTCCATCCATTCCGACTTGTAAAACTTTGCGCCCATGACATCGATGGGCCGGCGTTTACTTGCGCCGTGCGCGCGCGTCCCGGTGACGATCATTGCGTGGATTTCCTTGGATGTTGACAGCGCTGACCTGCGCGAGCGCGATGACGGCTTTGGCCGCTATTGCTTCGGCCAATCAAGACGGCCACTCTGGATGGAACGCTTATTTTACTGATACGCAGATCAACGCTCCCCCACAAATGACAAATGGCATGGTGCGCCACGTGTGCACCATGCCATTCACCGGGAGTGGGATTCACGTGAAAACCCTTGGTGGGAGCCGCTCTCCTGATACTGTTTACGCAGCCTGATCCAGCAACTACTGCCGCACTGCCCACCGTTGTCCAGGCAGTGCCGGGTTACAGGTCACGCTGACGACAGTATTGCCGCGCGCCTCCAGGCAGCGCCCGGCCAGATTCAGTATCTGGCCGTTGGCCGGTTTGTAGTCCCAATGGAGCGCTGGCGGCGCTGCTTGCCCCGCCGCCAGCGGGGCGCATGCCGCTGCTGTCATCGGCGCCCCTGCCGCTCCCTGCGCACCCTCACTGAGGCATCGCGTGTTGTCGGGTTTGAGTTCGCCAGACACGCTGATCCAGCGATGCCCGGCAGGCTGGCACGACGCCAGGCTGACGGGTGCACCCGGCACGGCAGATTGCGCACGCAAGCAGGTACCGGTAGCCGCCAAAATGTCAAACTGCGGCGCGGCCACAGCGGCCGGGGCGGCAGCCGGTTTGGCAGCAGCTACGACGGGTGCCGCCAGGTTCGCCGCTGCAAGCGAGGCGAACTCATTCATGCGTGTTGGTGCGATCCTGCCCGTGATGGCGAGCGACCACTGGTTTGCCAACTCCGCGTCGCCGTCATTGGTCTGCATCATGCGCCCGATATCGACCGCCGTCGTGGCAATCCGGAGCTTGGCTTCGAGCTTGGGCTTGGCGGTCGCAATGTCGATAATTTGTTCGATCGACATTGCGATCAATTCGACGGCCACGGTGATGATAATCTGCGGGCCGGCAGAGCCCAGCATGGCCAGCGCCGATCCGGCGGCCTTCGCCCCGGCCTCGGCAGCGATGCGCTGTGCAATCTTTGTCCCTGCCTCCTCCGTCACCTTTTTTGCGAGCTCTGTTCCCGCCTTCCGGGCACCAATAGCGATCGCTCGATTTCTGTACGGAAATACGATATTGCGGATTGCTGCACTGCCCATGACGAATGCCATGCTGGCGCTGGCGGCGGCGTTTGCGCCAAGTCCGCCGAGGATGCCGGCCGCACTGAGTTTCTCCAGGTCCGGCGGTGGCACGCCGTAGTCAAACAGGCTGATGAGGTTATTGGCGTTGCGCTGCCCGCGCATCACCTGATCGGTGCGCGACCACAGCGTGTACGCATCGAGCGAGGTTTGCGCCATATAGACGCGATAAGCCTGGATCGCTGCGGCGAAACTGGCGGTCAGCCGCGCCTCGTCGGCGCTGGCCTTTTGCGGCTCTGCCGCGGCCGCCTGGATGCGCGACAGCATCGCCGCCTGCAACACCAGACTGCTCTGCGGTAAGCGGGCGATGTCGTCCCAGGTGTCGCGCACTGCGGCCTCGGGTGCCTGCTTGGTTTCAGATGCAATGGCCCGCGCGATCGATTCGATCTGGGCGCGCTCCTTGACCAACGCGAGCGCCACCTGCTCGCCCCCCGCCAGGCCAAATAGTCCCGGATGCGCATAGGGCGCGGGCTCGATGCCGATCGCCTGCGCGCGGCACGCCTTGTCGTTCCAGACCGGGAACCAGCTGCGCTTGGTGTCCACCGGGCAACTCCAGCAGGTGCCGTGCGTACCCTTGCCCAAGCTCTGGGCCACCGAGGCCGGTACATTGTTGCCATACTGGGCGCGGATTCGGTTGGCGACATTAGCGTTGCTGGCGTTGGCGAGGTCATGAATCTGACCCGGTGCGCAAGCGCGTGTCTCGCCTTGCGTGGCACTCGCAAAGCGGATGCCGCCTGCGGCCTGGCAGGCCCTCGGGCCATTTACCGGAAAGGTGGTGCGCCCGGTCGCCTCCGGGCAGGCCCAGCACTCGCCACCATTGCGCGGATCCGCAATTTCTCCCGGCTGGCAGGCTGCCTTTTGCACGAATGCCGCTTCACTGCGCCGCCTCTGCGCAAGCGGGCCGGCCGACTCTATGCAGGCGTTCGCCGACAACAAGCCGTTGGCGGTGCGCACGAAACCGGCCGGGCAGGACCAGCATTCGTTGCGGCCAAGGTCGCGAAAGCTGCCGTCCGGGCAGCGCCCGCCGACAAATTTGGCTTCCAAATATTCGGCCTGCACCGACGTGTCCGGGCGCGAACAGGCACGCGCCGAACTCACAGGATGGGCGAGGTTGCGGCTAAAGCCTTGCGGGCAGGTCCAGCAACTGCCCTGCGCGGCGAATGCGTCGCCACTGCAACCCATGTTGGCTTCGGACTCGAATTTGGCCGGTGTCGGGCCGCACGGGTCTTGCAGCGTGCCGTTCGCGTTGAGGCCACCGCACGTCGATTTGAGTACACCCATGACACCCCACTTGCCAGTGGGTGTACCGGAGCCTACGGTGAGTGGCCCTGCTGGACTTGGGGCAGGCGCATTGGGTTTTGACAGTGTCAGTGGCGGAATCGTGAAGGTGCTGGAGGTGGTGCCTGTTGCGGCAGGCTTCGTTGCGGGCGGGGGCGTGATCTCGACCGGCTTGATCTCCATCACGACAGGCTTGT